>JBDSFC010000157.1:0-3714 GCA_039919745.1 Bacteroidia bacterium
GTCGCGCTTATTGCTGCTAACTACTCGCTAAGACTACCTTTTACGTTTTTAAACGTTTATAGGCACTTGTAACCGTGTTTGTTTTCGTTTGTCAAATATAACAAAAAAGGTTGCCTCTTTCGAAACAACCTTTATAAAAACAATTATGGAATATTAAATTTTTCTTGCAGCTTCCTCTAAAGTTTTAATATCTATTTTTTTCATATCCATCATTGCCTTCATTACAGGACGAGATGACTGGTTATCTTCTTTATGTAAAAGATCATCCAAAATAGTTGGTACTATTTGCCAGGATAGGCCATATTTATCTTTCAACCAACCACATTGCTGCGATCTTTCATCGCCCCCAACTGTAAGATGGTCCCAATAATGATCTATCTCTTTTTGCGAAGCACAATTCACTATAATAGAAACAGCCTCATTAAATTTAAATACCGGGCCGCCATTTAATGCAACAAATTTTTGTCCATTTAATATAAATTCAATAGTTAAGATAGTGCCGTCGGGCATTTTGTGGATCTCATAGCCTTCCTTTCCATAATGGGTAACGCGTAAGATCTTTGAATCTTTAAATATGGAAAGATAATAATTAACAGCTTCTTCCGCGTTTTTATCAAACCATAAACAAATACTTATATTTTGCATGATAATTTATTTTACGGTTATTAATTTCATTAACTCATCTAATTTTGGCGAAAGAACGATCTCTGTTCTCCTGTTCTTTGCTTTTCCTTCAGTAGTTGCATTATCTGCAATTGGGGAATACTCACCTTTACCAGCCGCGGTTAAACGGTGCGCATCCATTTTATATTCATCAGATAATAATCTTACTACATTTGTAGCACGGGCTGCGCTTAGGTCCCAGTTGTCTTTATAAACTGCTGTTTTAATGGGTACGTTATCGGTATGACCTTCAATGGCAATACTTACATCCTGGTTCTTGTTCAATACTTCCGCTAATTTTTTTAATGCTTCTTTTCCTTTTGCTTCTACATTTGCATCACCTGATTTAAATAATAATTTATCCGACATAGAAACGTAAACTTTTCCATTTTTCATTTCTACTGTTAATTCATCCGGGTTAAACCCTAATAAAGCGTTCTTTACAGAATTATTTAAAACATTAAGCACCGAATCCTGTTTTCTTAAAATAGATTCCAGTTCGCGCAAACGTATTTGTTTTTTATCCAGATCATCATTTAATTTATTTAATTCAGAACCGGACGATTGCCTTAAATTATTATATTTTATATTCAAAACATTATAATTTTCTTTCAGGTCGCTTATTTCTTTATTTGCTGTTACCAATTGCGCAGATTGTTGTTTTGTTTGGTCGCATAAAGCATCACGCTCTTTTAAAGCCTGGTTATAACGTTTGCCGTGGTATTTCTTTTTTGCAGTTACATCGCCACATTTTTTATGTGCTGCACAAGATGTCATAAATAAAAAAATAGCGCCTGCAACAAATGCCATTCTTAAAATCGTTAAACAAAAGGTTTTCATGATGCTTTCTTTTAATGGTTCTTAATTTATTACTGCAAAATTTATGCTCAGTTAAAAGAAGTTATTTAGTTCTTTTGTCGAAGGAAAGTTAATTTCTTTTCCCTGTTATGAGGAAAGCGCTCTACAAATCTGTAAACAGGGTTTAATTATTTTGCGCAAAAAAACCGAAATTGTTTAAAAGGTCAATTGGTATGAAATTTTAATAGAGTAGGTAGTAATAACTTAAAACTAAAATTATGAAAAAATTAGTATTGATCTTTGCCTTTATTTCAGGAGCATTTGTATCCTTTTCGCAAAGTAACCTTAATAAAATACCATCGGATCCTATTGAAGAATCAAAATTTTCATTCGGTATCAAAGGTGGGTTTGGACATTCATTTATAGTGCCTTATAAAAACACAGAATTTATGCCGTCATGGGATGCAGGGCTTTCTGCTGTTTATTCGCCATTTGTGCATTGGGGCTTTGGTTTAGACGCGATCTATTCTGCCGAAGGTGCTAAATTTACAAGCGTAGAAAATTCATATGTAACCAATTTAAATTATGTACGGATTCCGGTTAAAGTCATTTATTTTTTCAATGAGTATAAAAACGATTTTCGTCCAAAGGTTGCCATTGGGCCAACCGTTGGTTTTTTAACTAACGCAAAGGATAATCCTGGTTTCACTAAAACGGATTTTGGTGCAAATGCATCATTAGGGTTTAATTACCGTTTGTTAAGGGCTGTATGGCTGAGCGTAGATGGTACTTATTATCAGGGTTTGATAGATTCTTACACCTTAAATAATGAGAATGATCTTAATGGCAATGTTCGTTTGGATGTTGGTATTAATATTGGATTTTAATTAATTATTTAATTTAAAATATAAAAAGGTGTTACTAACGTGACACCTTTTTTGTTTTGTATATTTGTAGCATGAAAATAGATAAATACATTGGCCAGTCGGGTTTTATTTCAAGAAGAAAAGCGAACGAACTGATAGAGGACAAGAAAGTAATGGTTAATGGAAAAATTGCAACTATTAGCACTACTGTAAAAGAAGGCGATGTTATTTTAATTGAGGGAAAAGAAATGGAAGTAAAAGATTACGTTCCAACCTATATTGTTTATAATAAACCAAAAGGTATTGAATGCACTTCTGAAAATATTGCCAACAACATTATTGATGCAATTAAACACCCACAAAATGTTTATCCGGTTGGCAGGCTGGATAAAGAGTCTGAAGGACTGATACTATTAACAAATCATAGCGAGATCATTGATAAAATTGCCAATGCAGAGCATGGCCATGAAAAAGAATACATTGTTACTTTAAATTTTCCGGTAAGAAAACAGTTCTTAAAAGATATTTCAGAAGGGGTTTTATTACAAGGAGAAAAAATAAAAACAAAGCCTTGTGTGGTTAGTTTGGAACGGGATGCCAAACGTATTTTTAGAATTACTTTAACCCAGGGCCTTAACAGACAGATCCGTCGCATGTGTACGATGTTTGATTACCAGGTGATAAAATTACAACGTGTAAGGGTAATGAATATCAAATTAGGAAAACTAAAGTTGGGTGAATGGAGAGATCTTACACAGGAAGAACTCACAGAATTATTTGCCGAACTGAACTAAGCTGAAAAAAAAGCGAGCTCTAAATCAACCATTTAAAAATTAATTTCATTTTTTTCTTGACTCTTACCTAAGGTGATAGCCTAGTTTTGTATAAAAATTTATTCCATGGATAAAATTTCTGTAAATAAGTTAGCAAAGTTGGCCGGTGTAAGTGTGCGCACGCTTCATCATTACGACAAGATTGGCTTGCTTAAACCTTCTGTCAGAACAGATTCTAATTATCGCTATTATGGTAAGGAAGAATTATTGCGGCTGCAACAAATTCTTTTTTATAAAGAGTTAGATCTTTCTCTTACCCAAATTGCTGAGATCTTAGACGATCCCGGTTTTGATACTATTAACGCTTTGCATTCACATAAACAGGAAATGCAAAAAAGAAAAGACAGGTTTGAGCAACTTTTGTTAACGATTGACAAAACAATTATTAACCTTAAAAACAAAACTGAAAAAATGAATTACGAAGAAATGTATAAAGGTTTTGGCAAAGAAAAAGCTGAAGCCTATAAAAAAGAAGCCATTGAAAAATGGGGCAAAGACACTGTTGCAGATTCTGAAAAAAAGATCCTTGCAATGGATAAAACAGAGTGGAAAGC
>JBDSFC010000189.1:0-2956 GCA_039919745.1 Bacteroidia bacterium
AAAGAATACGAAACACCACCAGAACATTGCGTTAAAGGCAAGTATGCACCAAATGGTGAAAAGATCATTGTTCACATCAGTAACTTCAGAAAAGTAAAAAGAATTGAAGATGTGATACAGGTGTTTGATCGTATAAGAAAAGAACTTCCGGCAAAATTAATTTTAGTGGGCGATGGTCCCGAAAAAGCCGCTATTGAACAATTGTGCAGGCAATTAAATTTGGGGAACGACGTAATTAACCTGGGGAAAATTGCTGATCCAAAAGAAATTTTATCTGTGGCTGACCTGTTTATTTTACCATCAGAGACAGAAAGTTTTGGTTTATCAGCCTTAGAAGCTATGGCTATGAAAGTACCTGTTATTAGTACTAACAGCGGTGGTTTGCCTGAAGTTAACATTCAGGGTAAAACAGGTTATTTAAGCGATGTGGGCAATGTTGAAGAAATGTCGGCCAATGCTATAAAATTATTAAGCGATAAAAAATTATTTGAACAGTTTCGTCAAAATGCATTTGCGCAGGCAAAAAAATTCGACATTGCAAATATATTGCCGCAATACGAAAAGCTTTACCAGCAATTGCTTACAAACCAGGCCGTGCTCGCTTAAAATTGTTAAATTTTAAAAGCAGATTCTTTTTTATAAAAAAAACGGTTTAATATTGTAATATCAAATGGTTAAGACCACTACACATAATATTGAGATCTCTGTTGAAGTGAGGTACCTGGCAGAACAAAGTGTGCCACGTGAGAACCATTATTTTTTCGTTTACTTTATTACCATCGAAAATAAAAGTGATTTTTCTGTTCAGCTATTAAAAAGGCATTGGGATATTTTTGACAGTGTTGGCGATAAACGCCAGGTAGATGGCGAAGGTGTAATAGGCGAGACCCCTATCTTAGAACCCGGCCAAAAATTTGAATACAATAGCGGTTGTAATTTAATAAGCGAATTAGGTTACATGGAGGGTTATTATTCGATGACCCGTTTAATTGATGAAACCGAATTTAATGTTCAGATCCCAAGATTTGAATTGGTTGTTCCTTCAAAATTAAATTAAAATTTTTCTTTCTATTTTTTTTTAGCCACGAATTTCACTAAAAGCACTAACTTTTTATTAACAAAAACATTAGCGAAATAATTATTTAAGCGATACATCGTTTAAATAGAGAATTGCACAAAACCTTAATAGCCACAATAATTTTGAAGAGTATTTGTGAAATTGGTGTAATTAGTGGCTAATTTAAGTATTGAAGATTACTTACAAAATTGCTCAATGATTTGCGCGGCATTCACATTGCCAAGACCGTCAGCCTTATTTAGATCATCACAGGCGCCATGTTTATCCTTAATAGCCATTTTGGTAGCTGCGCGGTTATAATAAGCATCAGCATAATCAAATTTAAGTTTTAAGGCCATCTCATAATCTTTTAAAGCTTCCTGAAATGCTTTGTTCTCTGATTTTGCAACAGCCCTGTAACAATAGCTTACCGGGTTTTTAGCATTTAATTTTATAGCTTCATCAAGATCGGCAATAGCACCGGTATTATCTTTTACATTAATTTTAGCCGCAGCACGCGAAACCAAAGATTCTTCCTCACCGGGAAGAGCATCTATATAAACATTCCAATCTGTGACGGCCCCTTTAAAATCTTTATTCTCAAACTTAGCTTTCGCCCGCAATTTATAGGCTTTATAATCGGGTTTTTCTGCCGGCATTTTTTTAATTGCTTCATTTAATTCTTTAACTGCATAATTGTATTCTTTCATTGCAAACCGTACCTCTCCTTTTGTAATGATGCAATCGATACATTTGGGATTTATTTCAGTCGCAGATTCAAGCGCTTCTAAAGCTGTTTTATAGCTTTTACCTTTAAACATAAGCAGTGCGCGATAATAAAAAAGTTCCCAGTCTTCTATTTTTTCATCCTTTGCAATTTCAATGGCTGTATCTAAAGCACCTTTACTATCGTTAAACTTATTGTTTAAGTAAAAATTGATGCCATTTAACTTTGATGTTTCAAAATTAATGGGTTGAATAAGTTCTGCTTTTTTAAGATCTTTCTCGGCCCCTTTGTAATCTTTTTGTTGAATTTTTATGTAAGCCATTTTGTTATATGCCTGCCAGTAATCTTTTTTTTCTTTGAGTGCACTTTTTAATAATGGCATAGCCAGATCATACTTTGCAGAGTCAATTAATTTAACAGCTTTATCAAATGATTTTTGGTACTCAGGCACACTATCCGTAGCAACTTCCTGGCATTTGAGATCATAGCAATTTAGCCAGATTCCAAGCAAAAACAACCATTTATACATATATTTTGCCATCTCTAAAAGTGATTTTGAACTTGGGGAAAAATTCAATACATTTATACAAATATAAATTTTTATGCCAATCGGATTAATTATTATTCTTGCCCTTGTTCTTTTAACATTGTTATTATCATTTGTAACAGTTCAACAGGGAACCATCGCTATTACTACTATTTTCGGGAAATTCAGCCGTATTTTACGCCCGGGTTTGAATTTAAAAATACCTTTTATTGAGAAGGTATTTAAAAAAATATCCGTTCAAAACAGAAGTTCTGAGCTTGGTTTTCAGGCAGTTACAATTGATCAAGCAAACGTAAACTTTACGGCAATGCTTTTATATTCAGTTATAAACAGCGATGAAGAAACAATTAAGAACGTAGCCTTTAAGTTTATTGACGAGCGTAATTTTATGCAGGCCCTGGTTCGTTCGGTAGAAGGATCTGTTCGTGCATTTGTAGCCACAAAAAAACAATCAGAAGTTTTAATTTTAAGAAGGGATATTGTTGAGGCAGTAAAAGAACAATTAGACCAAACACTTGAGCATTGGGGTTATCATTTGATCGATCTTCAATTGAACGATATTACTTTTGATGAAGAAGTAATGCGTTCTATGGCAAAAGTAGTAGCAAGTAATAACTTAAAATCT
>JBDSFC010000256.1:0-7852 GCA_039919745.1 Bacteroidia bacterium
CAGATTCTACCGCTTTATCCAAACTAGCTAAAGCATCTTTATAGCTTTTTAATTCGCGTAATGACGCACCTTTAAATGTAAGTGCTTTGGTATAATTCGGCTTTAAGGAAATAGCTGTATCAAAATCGGCAACTGCCAGTTTATAATTTTGTAATTTATAATTACACAAGCCTCTCCCATAAAAGGCATCGTGCTTTTTTCTTCCGTTGGAAATACTTTTACTAAAGTTGGTAAGACCATCTTTATAATCCTTCATTTCATATGCACACAAACCTCTGTTATACAAAGCATTGTTATCGTTTGGTTTTTTAGCAAGATAAGCGGTGTAATCATTGTATGATTCTTTGTATTCACCTTTTTCAAATTTTTCGTAAGCGCTTGTAAATAAAGGATCGGTTTCGTCTTTATCGCGTTGAGAAAATACAACGTTACAAAAAAGAACAAGGGTTAAAGCGAGAATTTGTTTTTTAAAGTTTTTCATGGGTCAAAAAAGTTGGAACATAAAAATAAATAAAAAATACAACTATGTCGAAATAATTTAATAAACGCTTTTAAATGAGGAATTAACGTAAAAATAAGCTTGTCTTTGTCTTTTTTTTGGCCTAAAATTGTAGCACACAACTAATAAAATGAGGATAATTACCTATAACGTTAATGGAATTAGAGCAGCAATGGGCCATGGCTTATTGGACTGGATGAAACATACCAACCCCGATGTATTATGTTTGCAGGAAGTTAAGGCCACGCCCGACCAGGTAGGTGTATTTGAGTTTGAAGAAATGGGTTATCATCACTATTGGTATCCGGCTCAAAAAAAGGGATATAGCGGCGTTGCTATTTTTTCAAAAAAGGAACCAAAGAAAGTTGTTTATGGCTGTGGGATTAAAGAGTACGATGATGAAGGAAGGGTAATACGTGTTGATTTTGATGATGTTTCGATCATGAGCGTATATCATCCAAGCGGCAGTAGTGGCGATCTGCGACAGGTTTTTAAAATGAAATGGCTCACTGATTTTAATAATTATATTCACGAATTAAAAAAAACGATTCCAAATCTTATTATGTGTGGTGATTTTAATATTTGTCATAAAGCGATAGATATTCATAACCCTAAATCCAATGCAAATACGAGTGGTTTTTTACCTCAAGAGCGTGAGTGGATGGAACAATTTATTAATAGCGGATTTATTGATACTTTCAGGCACTTTAACCAGGAACCGCATCAATATAGTTGGTGGAGTTACAGAGCAGGGTCGAGGGCTAAAAATTTAGGGTGGCGAATCGACTATAATATTGCAACTCAAAATCTTGCTGCAAGGCTTAGAAGATCGGTGATTCTGGCAGATGCTATACACAGTGATCATTGCCCTGTTTTACTTGAAATCGAATAAAAAATATTTTTTTCACATTTTCGGCAAAAAAATTAGCAAAAATCAATCAAAAACCTATATTTGTTGTTCAAAACTTTGTTATTACATCACTATGAATAAATTATTTCTATTTAGTTCTATCTCATTATCATTATTGCTAACTTCTTGTGGAGGCGACAAAAAAAATAACAATAGTGAAACCGCTGAGGCAAAAGGTGGGGTATACATGGGTGGAATTTTAAGGTTAAATGAAGTGGAAAACATCAAAAGCCTTATGCCTATTGCAATTAACGAGATAAACAGTTTTCATATAGGTTCGCAGGTTTATGAAGGACTTGTAAAATACAATCAAATAGATTTAACATTAATGCCCGGTATAGCAAAAACCTGGGAAGTTAGTGAAGACCAAACAGAATACACATTTCATTTAAGAAGCAACGCAAAATTTCACGACGATCCTTGTTTTCCTGAAGGCAAAGGCCGCATGGCTACAGCAGCTGATGTAAAATATTGCCTTGATAAAGTTTGTACCCAGGATCCTAATAATAACCAATTTGATATTACTTTAAAAGACCGCGTGCTTGGTGCAAACGAAAATTTTGAAGCTTCAAAAACCGGTAAAGCTACTGGTGTAAAAGGGGTTACGGTTGTAAATGATTCAACTTTAAAAATTAAATTAATTCATCCTGATGGAAGTTTTTTAAGCCTTTTAGCTATGCCAGGTTGTTATGTTTACGCCAAAGAAGCAGTAACAAAATATGGTAATGATATGCGCACAAAATGCGTTGGTACTGGGCCTTTCTTTGTAGAAACGGTAAAAGAAGGTGAAGTAATTATAATGAAAAAGAATCAGGGCTATTGGGATATTGATGAATTTGGAAATAAACTTCCATATTTAGATGGTATCAAATGGTCGTTCATCCGCGATAAAAAATCTGAGATCCTGGAATTTAAAAGAGGAAATCTTGACATGGTTTATAAGATCCCCGTTGAAATGTTCCATGAATTTATGGGCGAACTGGGAAGCGCAAAAAACAATAATCCTGAATTTGATATTTTATCTTCAACAGCATTAAACACTAATTTTTATGGATTTAACTTGCAGGCAAACCCTGTATTTGCTAAAAAAGAAGTGCGTTTAGCTTTTAACCATGCTATTGATCGTCATAAAATAGCTGATTTTACAATACAAGGTGAAGGTACTGCCGCTGATTATGGAATGGTACCATACACTGAAGCATTTGAAAAAGAAGGTTATGATTACAAATCTTTAAAAGCATACAATTACGATCCTGCAAAAGCAAAAGAATTATTTAAAACAGCAGGATATCCTAATGGTAAAGGGTTTCCTGAGATCACACTTGAAATTAACAGCGGTGGTGGAACCAATATTTTAGTGGCTGAGGTTATTCAACAAATGTTGAAAGAGAACTTAGGTGTAACAATAAATATTAATACCGTACCATTTGCAGAGCATATTGAGAACATACAAGGTGGAAAATCTGATTTCTTTAGATTTGCTTGGATCAGTGATTACCCGGATCCAGAATCTTTCTTAACTCTTTTTTACGGTAAACACGTTCCCGCTAACCCAACAGAAAAATCATACATTAACTTTTTTCGCTACAAGAACGCTAAATTCGATTCGTTATTTATGGCGGCACGTGTTGAGCCGGATAAAGCAAAACGCTTTGCTATACTTGCACAAGCTGAGCAAGTGATATTAGATGACGCTCCTTTTATGCCAATTTATTATGATGAGAATTTCAGGTTAGAGCAAAAAAATGTGCGCAATTTGCCCGAAAATCCAATGAATTATATTAATGCTACAACAACTTATTTAATTCCTTTAGATAAGTTGAAGAAGAAATAAGAGAACTGATCTTTAAAGATCCCAGCCAAATTTGGTTGGGATTTTTTTATAATACCAAAAGTACATATTAAATAGGCAAAAGAAACGAACAGATTTTTAATTTTAACGATGAATAAAAATCGTTGCATAGCTTTAGTTACGGAACTATTTTTTAAAGAAGTTAAAATGGAAAAGATGGAGTTTATTGGGCTATTTAATATGTACTTTTGGTATAATTATAATTGTACTTAATTTTAATTGTGCATCAAAAATTTGTAATAATAGTAGCAGGCGGCACCGGAAGTCGAATGCAGAGCAAAATACCAAAACAATTTATCGAGATAAATGGCGAGCCTGTTATTATAAGAACGATAAATTTTTTTTTAAAATACGATCCTACAATTCAAATAATAATTAGTGTACATTTTGATTTTAAAATTCATTTACAAGAATTAATAATTAAATACAATCTCAATAAATACAAGATTAAAATTACTGTCGGCGGTGATACGCGTTTCCAATCGGTAAAAAATGGATTAGAATTAGTTGATAATAATGATGCTATCGTTGGGATCCATGATGCAGCAAGGCCTTTCGTGTCTTTGCAAACGGTTAAAAATTGTTTCGACACTGCAAATGAAAAAGGGAATGCCGTTCCTTGTATCACAATAAGTGAAAGTTTAAGAAAGGTCGAAAAAGAAAAAAATTCATCTGTAAACAGAAACGATTATAAAATTATTCAAACGCCTCAATGTTTTTTAGTTTCAAAAATTAAAAAAGCTTTTTTGCAGGAATATGATCCGGCATTTACAGATGATGCTTCTGTTTTGGAAACAACCGGCGAGAAAATAAATTTGGTGGAAGGTAATGTGGAAAATATAAAGATCACAAATCAGTTTGACCTGGCCATCGCAAAAGCCTTACTACACAATGAATAGCGACCAAATAACAGAAGCCTTAGACATCACCGCAAAGTTAATGGAACTTCATAATGAAAATCCATTTAAAATAAAATCTATTGCAGCAGCAGCATATAGGCTGGATAAATTAAGATACGATTTCGAAGGAAAAACGCAGGAAGAGATCTCTGCAATTGAAGGAATTGGAAAAAGTATTGCTTCAAAAATAAATGAATTTTTAACTACCGGTACAACTAAAGAATTAACGGAACTGTTGGGAAAAACTCCGGCGGGAGTGGTTGAAATGCTTGGTGTTAAAGGATTAGGGCCAAAAAAGGTAAGACAGCTTTGGTTAGATCTTAATTTAGAAAGTGTTGGAGAATTATTATATGCCTGTAACGAAAATCGTTTAACATCCTTAAAAGGGTTTGGAGAAAAAACTCAGGCTGCAATAAAACTGAGTATAGAATTTAAACTTTCAAACAATAATAAATTTCATTTCGCCTCCTTAGAAAAACCCGTAAACAATTTGGTGGAATTTATTCTGGAGCAACAAAATGAATTGCAAATAGCTGTAGTTGGCCAATTGGCAAGGAAATGCGAGGTGATTGATAAAATTGAAGTTTTGCTTGATGGAGAAATTTCTATAAATATTTCCGAAATGCAAAAAGCAATTCCGCTAAAAATAAATTTTATTCAATGTCAACCAGCAGAATTTTTTTACAAGTATGTTGAACTAACATCAACACCAGAACATCTTAAAAAAATAGGCTTCAGTAGCCTTGATACGACTGAATTTTTTGATGATGAAGAGATTTATACAGCATTAAATTTGCAATATATTGAACCGGAGTTACGCGAAGGATTAAATGAAGCTGAGTTTGCCATCAATCATGATATTCCAAAATTAATTGAGATGGAAGACCTGAAAGGGATACTCCATAATCATACCACTTATAGTGATGGGGTTCATACTTTGTCAGAAATGGCGGGTTATTGCAAGGATCTTGGCTATGCATATTTAGGTATTTGCGACCATTCAAAATCTGCTTTTTACGCAAATGGTTTGCCAATTGAAAAAGTTATTGAGCAACAAAACGAGGTCGATAAATTAAACATAACGTTTAGCAACTTTACGGTTTTAAAAGGCATTGAAAGTGATATTTTAAACGACGGATCATTAGATTACCCTGAAGAAATTTTAAAAACATTTGACTTTATTGTTGCATCTGTCCATTCAAATTTAAAAATGAATGAAGAAAAAGCAACAGAACGTTTAATAAAAGCGATTGAAAATCCTTATACTTCTATTTTAGGGCATCCCACAGGGCGCTTACTGTTAGGGCGTCCCGGCTATCCTATAAATCATAAAAAAGTAATTGATGCCTGCGCAGCAAATAAAGTAAGCGTGGAATTAAATGCACATCCTTATCGCCTGGATATTGATTGGAGATGGATCTGGTATTGCCTTGAAAAAAAAGTTAAGATCTCAATTAACCCGGATGCACATCATAAAATCGGGTATCATGATATGTATTACGGTTTGTGCGTTGCCAGAAAAGGAATGTTAAGTAAAGAGTTTTGTTTGAACGCATTAAATTTGGAAGAACTAAAAAAGGAATTTAAAAAGTAATACTCTTTTTTGTAAGAAATATCCTTTGCATCCGCACCGATCCTTCTTCGCAATTACTATTTCGTTTTAGATTTTTCGACTAAAACCAGCGTTTTTTTAGCGCAATGAGTAAGTAAATCCGTCGATTTTATAACCGTTTGATTTTCAAACTATTGTATTTTTATTAGAGAATTTCCATTGAGTATTTTTAGCGAATGATCGATTAATTATCCATAAAAAGTTATAGCTTTAGGAAGTTAAAAATCAGTCTATTAAGCAACTTTATATAACCTCCCATAAAAGAGGAATAGTATTCTATTCGATATTATTTTTCTCTTTTTTTCTTGCCTCGCAAATGTATGGCATCGTACCGGGTTATAATTATTTTAAAAAACTTACAACTCAGGAAGTACAGATTTCTGTTGGTTCAACCAATCTTACAAATTTTCCTGTTTTAGTTTCATTGATCGATAATGATCTTAAGCATACTAGTACTGGTGGAAAAGTAACAAACATAAATGGTTTTGATATTGTGTTCACCTCTTCTGATGGTTCGACAATTATCAGTCACCAGGTTGAAAGGTACGATCCTGTTACTGGTGAGCTCGTTGCATGGGTAAAAATTCCATTGTTAAGCGCAACAGTAAATACCGATTTTTATATGTATTTCAGTAATGCAACTGTCTCAGTAGATCCTTCGTCTACTGCAACCTGGGATGCAAATTTTCAAGCCGCTTATCATTTAACAGCAAATCAAAATGATGCAACTGCAAATGGAAATAATCTAAGCTTAACGGGTACAAATCTTCAAAGCCCTGCTTTAGCTGCTGATGGCAGGGATATCGAAACTGTAGAAAAAATGTTTTGTTCGCCAACAGCTGCTGTTCAAACAAATGGGGATATAACCTTGGAAGCTTGGGTGAATTTTGAAACTGTTCAATTAACTGCGAATGATAATGTTTTTATTTCATGCGGCGGCCCAGGTGAGGTAGGCGTTTCAGATAATCTGTTTTATAATTTTAATTATAATGGTGCGGGTATTAATACTAATACACTTCGTTCACTGTGGGAATATGGAGCAGGAGTTAACGAGTCAATTGTATCTAATGCTACAACAACGTTAGTAGCTGGAACATGGTATCACCTTGTAACTGTAAGGGATATTACAAACGGAGTTGTTCAATTTTTTATTGATGGAATTCAATTGGGAACAGATGTAGCTTATGTAAACGCTCCTTCAGGCGGCACACTTACAACTTTGTATATCGGAGAACAAACAGACAATAATTTAAGGGACATTGATGGAGATTTTGATGAAATAAGGATTTCTAATTCAGTTCGTATTCCTGAATGGATCCAGGCAACTTACGAAAGTGGAAAGATTGGTTCCACTTTTATTTCATACGCAGCCACGGCTTGTGTTCCGCCTGATGTGTCTATAGCTGGAAGTAGCCAAACAATTTGTGTCACATCCGTAACAATGGCTGCCAATACACCAACTTCAGGCGTTGGCACGTGGTCAGTGATATCTGGTCCTGGTACAATTTCAAATTCTTTATCACCAACTACTGGAATAACTGGTTTAGCGGTAGGTGCAAATGTTTTTGAATGGACTATTACTAGCGGAACATGTACATCTGTTTCTGATGTAACAATAACAGTTGACGCGAATCCTTCGGCTGCTGCTGCGGGATCGAACCAAACAGTTTGTATATCGAATCCAACAGTAATCTTAAATGGAAATGCTCCTGCGATAGGAACAGGAACATGGAGCGTAGTGAGCGGAACAGCAACTATTACAAATCCTAACTTAAATAGCACAACGGTTACGGGCCTTGCTCTTGGAACAAATATTTTGCAATGGACAATTGGTAATGGTGTTTGCGTAAATACATCGGCAACTGTAGCAATACAAGTTGACCCTGCATCAAGTATTGCCAATGCAGGATCTAATCAAACAGTTTGTATCAGTTCGCCTACTGCAACCTTAGCAGCGAACACGCCAACCACAGGAACAGGAACCTGGTCGGTATTAACAGGCGGTGGCGTTATCACATCATCGACCAGTGCTAACACAACGGTTACGGGCCTGACATTAGGAACAAACATATTACAATGG
>JBDSFC010000356.1:0-8953 GCA_039919745.1 Bacteroidia bacterium
TATCTCTATAAATAATAAACTGTTTATAATGATCAAAAGCGCCCTTGTAATTTCCCTGCGCAGAGTCTATAGAAGTCAGGGACCTCTCTGCTTTACGGATCGCAGAAGGATAGCTCATGTTTTTCGCAACCACTAAAGCACTATCTGAATATAAATATGCGAAAGAAAGTTGTTTTTTCTTAAGGTAAATATCGCCAATATTTGCAGATACATTTGTGATGCCATTATTATCTCCAATAGATTTACTTATTTGTAAGCTTTTAAGAAAACATAGTAGTGCTGTATCATTTTTATTAAGATTTTTATAAAGTGTACCAATATTATTTAAGGAATAGGCTATTCCTTTTTTTTCTTTTAGTTCTTCGTTTAATTTTAAACTTTTATTAAGGTATGTCAGTGCTTTTGAAGAGTTATTGAAGGTAGAATAATACAGCAGTCCAATATTTCCAAGTAGCACGGCGGTGCTTTTTTTATCACCGGCCTGCTCAAATATTTTTAAACTTTTTTCATAATAAATAAGTGCCTTTTGTTTATCATTCTGTTCATCATATACAAACCCAATGTTATTATAGGCAAGGGCTATTCCAGCCTGGTTACCGAGTTTTTCATTTATTTTTAAGCTGAGATCGTAATAATATAAAGATTGAGGAACGTTGCCTTCTTTTTGATAGGCCAGGCCAATGTTTGAATAAGCAAAGCTCACGCCTTGGTTATCTTTAAGTATCTCATAAAGTTCAACAGCCTTTAAACTATACTTGATCACTTCTTCCGAATTTCCTTTTAGTTGATTGAGGTAGATAATATTATCCAGTGACCTTATTATTCCGGGTATATCACCTAATTCCTCTTTTAATTTTATGCTTTTTTCATGATTCTCTAACGTCTTTGGTAAATCGCTATGTGACGAATAAAAATAAGCCATGGAATAGAACGCTTCAGCTAACCCTTTTTTTCCTTTTTTTGCGATCTCGGGGTTGGAATCATTTGTGAGCTTTTCAGAAAGCGCCATTGCTTGTTTAATATAAGCTTGCCATTCTTCATCCGTTTCGCTCAATTCAATAAGCTTAAAGATGAGGTTGACCTTTGTTGAATCTTTTTTGGTTTTATTAAGCACTTGCTTTAATGAATCAGTATTTTGTGCACTGACAATCAGCGATACAATAAACAACTGGTAAAACAGGATATATTTAATAAAATTTCGCAAACAGTTTAAAGATACGTAAGTTTTTTGTGTTGGCAAACGCACTTAGAAGGTCCTATAACTGCATATGGCAAGCAGGCCCTGATTTTGAAGCATAGAAATGGTCAGATACGATACCTCAACTTTTGCGGAAGTATTTACCCAATATTTTAGAATTTTATTTAAAACAAATAAAAATGAGATGGCATGTTATTCACTATCTAAAATAAGAAATATTAAAAAAACTAATTATGAATAATTTATTTAAAGGATTAATTGCTGGCGGCGCTGCCTGGAAATGGGGTGGAGGTTGCATTGGAACTATTTTAGTATTTGCCTTGGTGTGGATGCTACTTGGACAAACCTGCCAATAAGCCATAAGATCTATTGATCTTTTTTATTTGGATCTAAATGTTTATTGATATATTTTTCAGTAGGTAACAAACTTGTTTGAATACGTTTAGCGTAATAGATGCTATCGAGGATCTCTTTTTGTTTTTCTTCAATGATGGTTTTTTGATGACGCGTAATTCGCAAAGAACGAAATACGAAGACAGAAAATACTATGACAAGTAGTAAGCCAAAAAGAACAGAAACAATAACGATCTTTTGAAAACGATTTTTTTCGTCAGCTACCACGCGCTCTTTTTCCTGCTGTTCTTTTATTACAGCTTCTTTTTTCTCAAACTCATAATTTAACTGGCTTCGTATACTTGCTTTTCTGGTACTTTCATTATTTAAACTATCTCTATAAATAATAAACTGTTTATAATGATCAAATGCTTTAGCATAATTTCCAATCGAGCTGTTAATAATAGAAAGCATTTCTTCGGCGTTACGTATTTTTTCAGGCAAGCCAACTTCCTTTGAAAGTGCAAGGGAACTATCTGCATAGGAATTTGCCAGTGCGTATTTTTTTTCTGAATTATAAATGCCGGCGATGTTATTTAGAGAGTGCGCCAGGCCGTATTTATCATTAATTTCTTTCTGCAATTTTAAACTTTTAAAATAATATTTCAGTTGATTTGGAATATCTTTTTTTGCCGAATAAACACTACCTATATTACTTAATGAGTAAGAAATACCTTGTTTATCGTTAAGTTCTTCTCTTATTTTTAAGCTTTTAAAATAAAAAACCAACGCCTCATCAATTGCGCCATTGGACTGATAAATGGTTCCGATATTATTATAAGAATTGGCTACACTGGTTTTATCACCCATTTCTTCTCCAAGCTTCATGCTTCTTTTGTAATATTCGAGTGCACGGGTTTTATCATTTTGACCGGAGTATATAAAAGCAAGGTTGTTTAGGGCAAGAGCGATACCCGTTTTATTATTGATTTGTTCCTGTAATTTTAAGCTTTGTTCAAGATAATTTAAACCTTTATCAATATCACCAAGGTTGTTATAAACAAATCCTATATTATTTAATGATTCGCCTTGTCCGTTCTTATCATTTAATTCGATTCGTAGCTTTAAACATTTATTAAAGTATTCTAAGGCTTTTTGTACGTTTCCATCTTTATTATATAAATAGCCAAGATTATCCAGTGAATAGGCATGCGCATTTTTGGCTTTTAAAATAATAAGTGCATTGTCACTGTTCACTAATTTTTCTGAAAGGTTGTATAATTCCTGGTTGTATGGCGCCCAGGCAGCGTCGTCAGTAATAGTGCCTTCAACTATAGCCTGTAGAACATTTATCCTTGACGTGTCTTCTTTCGCGGTTTTAAGAACAAGTTTGAGCGAATCAATATTCTGCGATCTAATGGTGCAGGACGCAAGACAAAGAACTACCGGCAAAATATATTTAATTCGTTTATTCACAATTTAATTACCTGATTTTTTTAAATTGTTTATCAATGTACATTTCAGTTGGTAATAAACTTGTTTGAATGCGTTTGGCATAATAAATACTATCGAGGATCTCTTTTTGTTTTTCTTCAATGATATCTTTTTGATGACGTGTTGTTTTTAATGAACGGAAAATAAAAACAGCAAATACCATCACAAATAAAAGACCAAGTACCACAAATCCAATAACAATTTTTTGGAAACGATTTTTTTCTTCAGCAATTACTCTTTCTTTTTCCTGTTCTTCTTTAATTACCGCTTCTTTCTTTTCAAATTCGTAGCTGAGCTGGTTTTTAACACTTGCTTTCCTTGTACCTTCATTGTTAATACTATCCCTGTAAATAATAAACTGTTTATAATGCTCAAATGCCCCTTCAAAATCACCTTTGGCAGAATCTATTTTTGTTAATGTAAAAGATACATCTCTTATATTTTTAGGAAAACCTAATTCTTTTGATAATATTAACGAACTATCTGAATAAGCGCCGGCTTTAACGTAATTTTTTTGCATATATAAAATATACCCCATGTTGCTCATGATTCTGGCAGCATTGTCTTTTTCTCCAATGGCTTTTGAGATCGTTAAAGCTCTTTTAAACATTTCCATGGCTTTTACCAATTCGCCTGTTTTTGTATAAATACCTCCAATACTGCCAAGTGATGTTGATATGCCTTCTTTATCATCTATTTCTTCTCTTATTTTTAGACTTTGGTTATATTTATCTAAAGCTAAGTTAAGCCAGTTTTGCTGATTATATATATTGCCAATATTATTTAAAATAACCGCAACACCTTTTCTGTTGCCCAGCTGTTTTTGAAGGGATAAACTTTTGTTATAATAATCTAATGCTTTGTTTGCCTCACCGTTATTTTGATATACAGAGGCAATGTTAATTAATCCAAAGGCCATACCCATTTTATCTTTTATCTCTTCGCACAACTTCAGGCCTCTGCTATATAAATTCAAACTCATATGAATATCGCCAATCTCTTGATATGTAAGGGCAAGGTTGTTTAAACATCTTCCAAGTCCATGCTTATCATTTATGTCTTCGCAGATCTTTAAGCTTTTTTTATAATAACTGATCGCATTAGAAACATCTCCCTGACTTTCAAATACGCCACCCATACTGTTAAGACTTCCAGCAAGACCTTTTTTATCAGTCGTTTTTTCCCAGGTAGCTATACTTTTTTCAAAATAATAAAAAGCTTTTGTGGCATCTCCATGTTCTGCATAAAGGCCACCCAGGTTATTAAATGTAAAAGCCAACCCTTCAAGATCATTTATTTCCTGATATATTTTTAAACTTTTTTGATAACAACTTAAAGTTTTCTCAAGATCACCAATGGCACTATAGAAAAAACCTTTTAAATTAAAAGCAGCGGCAATTCCTTTTTTTCCTTTTAATGCAATTTGTGAATTGGCATTTCCTGATAATTTTTCAGCGAGGATCAATGCGGTATCATTATATAGAGGCCAAACTTCCTCATCCTCTATATTTTCTGCTAAAGCAAATAAAGTATTTAATTTAGTTGTATCGTTTGTTGTTTTATTTAAAACAAGCTTTAATGAATCAATAGATCGATCAAACTCACCACCGGTATTTTGTGCGTGTAAAACAAAACACCAAATGCAGAGGATGAAAAAGAAAAAATATTTAATTTGATTATTCACTATTTAGTTCAGTCGTTTTATTTTTTAATAGTTAAATGTTTTTCAATATACTTTTCTGTTGGTAATAAACTTGTTTGTATGCGTTTAGCGTAATGAATGCTATCCAATATTTCTTTTTGTTTTTCTTCTATGATGTCTTTTTGATGACGAGTTGTTTTTAATGAACGGAAAATAAAAACAGTAAATACCATCACAAATAAAAGGCCAAGCACTACAAATCCAATAACAATTTGCTGGAACCGGTTTTTTTCTTCAGCTACAGCCTGTTCTTTTTCCTGCTGCTCTTTTATAACAGCTTCTTTTTTTTCGAATTCGTATTTTAATTGAGTTTTAATACTTGCTTTACGTGTTTGCTCATTATTAAGACTATCCTGCATTTTTATTTCGAGCTTATACATTTCAAAGGCCCCGGCATAATTTTTTTGACGCTCATAAACTTTTGCAAGCGTGTGAGCTGAGTTTTTAATACTTTCGGCATAACCTATTTCGTTAGAAAGCAATAACGCTCGTTTTCCGTGATCTGCGGCCTGTTGAAGATCTTTTTTTCTTGTAAGCAATAAAGCAATGTTATTTAAAGAGTTGATCAATCCTCTTTTTTCTTTTATCTTTTCGCGTATCTCAAGGCTTTTATAATAATTATTAAGTGCTTTTACTGTATCGCCCTTTAAAGTATATATATGCGCCATGCTGTTTAAAGAAGAAGCAATACCGCTATTATCATTTATTTCTTGCTGTAATGCTAAAGCTTTTTCATAACAGTCAAACGCTTCCTGTATCTTACCACGCTTTTTATAAATTATTCCAATATTAAGAAATGCGGCAGCGGTTGCGCTTTTATCACCTGTCTTTTGTTTTAGCGCTAAACTTTTTTGATAATACTCCAACGCTTTTTTCTCATCACCCTGATGATCATAAATTATGCCGATATTATTTAATGAAATACTTATTCCATTTATATCATTTATTTCTTCTTTTATTTTTAAGCTCTTGTGATGGTATTCAAGCGCTTTCTCAATATTACCCTGGTTATCATAAACATTGGCAAGATTATTTAAAGAGTTGGCAATGCCAAATTTGTCGCCTATTTCCTCGCGGATGATAAGACTTTTATTAAAATATTCAAGTGCTTTAGGAATATCACTGAAGTTGTCATATATCCCGCCAATATTATTTAAAGAAAGAGCAATACCTTCTTTATCATTTACTTCTTCCTGCATCTTCAACGCTCTTTGATAATAACCAAGGCCTTTTTCAGAGTCGCCCTGCATCAAGGCAATAAGGCCAAGATTGCTTAACGAGCTTGCTAAATATTTTAAATAGAAATGTTTTAGATCATCACCGGGCGATAAAGCTAAATTTTTTTCTGCCAGTTTTTTTAGCTCATCATTAAAGCCCGGCCATTCATCATCACCCGCAGTTTCAGAAAGTGTATGAAGAATAATACAGCGTGTGGTATCGTGTTTTGCTTTTTTTAATTCAGTTTTTAATGAATCAATGGTTCGATCAAACTCACCACCGGTATTTTGTGCGTGTAAAACAAAACACCAAATGCAGGGGATGAAAAAGAAAAAATATTTAATTTGATTGTTCACTGTTTGGACCTGATCGTTATTTTTTTGTAGTTAAATGCTTTTCAATGTCGAGGTTGCTTTCGCCATCGCGAGTTAAATACCTCGCGAGATACTTTTCCGTTGGTAATAAACTTGTTTGAATGCGTTTAGCATATTTTATCGAATCTAAAATTTCTTTTTGTTTTGTTTCAATAATTTCATTTTGGTTTTTGAGTTTTTTTCTTGCTCCGTTTATTTTGGTCATAATAAAAACAATCATTCCAATTAAAACAATGGCTAATGCAAAAGCGATCATTAAAATATTTTGTATTTTTTTATCACTCTCTTTTTCTTTATTTAAAAATTGTATTTCTTTTTCTTTTTCCTTGCTTTCGTACTTTGTCTCCAGTTCATTTATATTTTTACTGTTTTGCACCGAGAACAAAGAATCTTTTAAATGCATCGATTTTTTATAATATAACAATGCTTCGCCGGTCATACCGGACGATTCCATTACATTTGATTTTACTTCGTAAATAAAAGGCAGGGTTTGAAAAATACCGTATTTAATGCTATAATAGATAGCACTGTCTATATTTATATTTGCCTGTTTAAAATTTTTCAGCCGAATATAATTTTCCGCAATATTGCGGTAAGAGATTATGATACCCGGGTATTCGCCAACTTGTATCGACATTTGTAATGATCTTTTACCAACATCCACTGCTTTTTGATATTCCTGCTTCTCGGTGTAAAGCCCCGTGAGCGCTTCGAGTGCCCATTTTTTAGAAACATTATCATGTATACTGTCACTTTGTGTAAGCGAACGGTTAAGGTAATACCCTGCATTGGAATAATCTTTTAATTTTGTGTAAACAGAACCAATTCGCATTAATAAAAGGTTGCTTGAATAATCGCGCTTAAGTTGTTTATCTATATCCAGTGCTTTAAAATAATAATAAAGGGCTTTTTTATAATCGGCGTTTGGCTTTGCGTAAAATGCCAGGCCCATTAGGTTATAGCCCCATGATACAGACGACGGCCTTTTAGCATTGGTTGCTTTTTCAATACCGTTTAAATATGTTTTTATCGCTGATTCATAATCTGCCATGGTATAAAAGACAAAGCCAAGCCGCATGTGTGCCGCGGCCGACATTGAATCGTTCTTTTGATCGTTAAAAAGTGCGATAGCCTGTTGCAGGTTCTTTTTAGCATCGTCGTAATTAGAAGTCTCAAGACCGGCAATGCCTACGCGATAATAAATAAATGCCTCGCCTAATTTATTATTTGTTTTTTTCCAGTCGGCAATAAGTTGTTGCCCGTAGAACTTTACAGAATCATAATTGTCGCTGTAAAATGAAACGATCCTGGAAGAAGTATAAATCTTTTTTAATTCGTTCTTTTCTTCCAGGTAATTTTTTTTCAGGCTATCGCCTGTGCCTGGAAATAAATTAGTGCTTACCAATAAAAATAAGAGAATATATATTTTATTTTTAAAACTTACCATTTTGTATAGCAATAAAGGTAATATTATTTTTTTGGTGCAAAAATAAGTGGAAATAACCCCTTGTTATTTAATTAGTAAAAGTTACCAGGGCGCCCAGGCGTGCCATTCCGGGCTCCACTTCGTTGCGGTTGGGCGAGTTTGCCTCGCCCGAACTAAACCCTTCATGTCGTTGGCGCGGCAACTGTTTAAAATAGATTTCGAAAGAAAATTAGATTATAAATTCATGAATCTGTATTATTATTTCTTTTTTGACAATTTATAACCAATTTGTTTTATTGGTTTAGGATTTGTTTTCTTTTCTAATAGCTGATCCAAATATTGAAATACGAGTTCCATATTTTTGCCCTGGTTATCGAGCGTCTTTTTTATTTTTTCGATCTCTAATCTTAATTCTGTATTATCAACCAGCATTTGACGGATCTTGGTAAAGATCCTTATTATTTGAATGTTTACTTCAATGGCTTTTTTGCTGTTTAAAACACTAGAAAGCATTGCTACTCCTTGTTCGGTGAAGGCATAAGGAGAATACCTTAAGCCCATTTTGTCCGATAAATTGGAGGTGCCAAAATGACGCCTCCAATTATCAAACTCTTCTTTATTTAATTCAAACATAAAATCTTCTGGAAACCTATCAATATTCCTTACTACTTGCCTTTTTAGTTGTTTTGTCTCAACACCATAAAGCGCTGCCAGATCTCTATCCAACATTACTTTTTGGTTGCGGATAAAATAGATCTTATTCATCACTATTTCATCTGGTACTGTTAATTTATTTTCTTTCATTGAAGGAATGAAATTAAAAGAAAAAATAAATGCTGATAGCTATGGTTTGTAGTATTTTATTTAACTCTTGTTCTTTTTTTTGCGTTTTTCTACCTGTAAAATGATAAAAAAAATAGCTGCGCCAATAAAACCAAAACACATTAGCTCAATGGCAAATGGCCAGCTCATTATTCTAAAAAGTATACCAAAAGCACCAACCCGTACTAAAATTTTGCAAAGAAAAGCAAGCGAAGGTAGTTTATACATGTTATGAATTTAACTGTTTATTATATGAAGTACAAATTCTCTGAAATGTGAATTGCGAACGGATTGCAAATCTGATCAAACCGTTCACTTTTTGTGCTTACGCGATAGCAACCCAGGTGATTATCCCTCTCTGGAGAGGGTGCCCGAAGGGCGGGAGA
>JBDSFC010000330.1:0-3645 GCA_039919745.1 Bacteroidia bacterium
CCATTGGTATATTGGCGTTGATAAAGAAGTAGACACAGAAACTTTACGTGAAAAACTGGATGGTTATTTAAAACAATTGAATGATGATTATGCTACAGAACGTAACCACGCATTAAATGATGTTATCATAACTCAATTACCTAACCAGGCCTTTATAGATTTTTTAGCAAGTAAAAATAAACTCGGCGGCCAAAGTAAATTTCCACGCGTATTAAAAGGCAAACAATTAAATGAGTGGCTTGCTTTTTTAGAAAAATATAAAAAATAACTTTTTGATACTAAGTTTAATATATCAAACATTCATTATTGTTTTATTGCTTACCTTTTCTTTTGGGCCGGCTTTTTTCGCATTAATAAATACCGGTATCCGGCATGGATACAAGTCGGGTTCTCTTTTGGCTATTGGCGTTGTTTTGAGCGACTTTATCGTGTGTAATCTTATTATTGTTTTAGTGCATTATGGCGCTACCAATTTAATACAGGACGAAAAAAGCCAACGTTTCATGGGCATTATGGCCGGCATTATTTTAATAGTTTTTGGCGCATTACATTTTAGAGAACCCGTTGATAAAAGTAAAGATACAACCATAGAAATTAAATTACCATCAGCAAAAGCAATGATCTTTAAGGGCTTTTTTCTTAACAGCTTAAACCCTGCGGTTTGGTTATTGTGGTTGGGCAACGTTACGGCAGTTAGCAAAACGTTATATTACGATGTTCTTTATATGGTTATTTACTTTAGTATTACACTTGGCCTGGTACTTTTGGTTGAATTAGGAAAAGTATCGGCAGCCAACAAATTAAAACAGATCTTAACCGCAAAAACAATGCGTGCCGTAAATATAATCACGGGTAGTTTGTTGGTTATTTTTGGGATAGTACTTATTTACAACCATTTTTTTGATGTTACATGACAGAAGAAGAACTTGCAAAATTTAAAGAAAAAATTCTCGAAACCACTTCGTTTCCAAGTGTGTATATGTTTAAATTTATTGTACCAAGCGATAACAGGAATATTGCCCTCGTTGAAAATCTATTCGATGCGGAAACAGACATTCACACAAAGGAAAGCGGTAACGGTAAATACACCAGTATTACAGGCATGCAGGTAGCCGTTAACGTAGAGGAGATAATGGAGGTATATAGAAAGGCTTCTACAATAAAAGGCATTATGTTTTTATAATTCCATTTATGCAAGCAGTCATTAGTTCTGAATCGCTTAAAGTTACCATCAATCATTTTGGTGCAGAGCTTTGTAGTGTTAAAAACAAAAACGGTATCGAATTTATATGGCAGGCACAAAAAGATGTCTGGGCACGACACGCCCCGGTGCTTTTCCCAATAGTAGGGAAACTAAAAGATAATTTTTTTATTTACGAAGGAAAAAAGTACGAATTACCTCAACACGGTTTTGCAAGAGATAATGAGTTTGAGCTTGTAAACAAAACAGCAGATTCATGCACCTTTCAATTAAGATCGAACATCGAAACAAAAAAAATATTTCCTTTTGATTTTGTGTTTGTGGTTGTTTATCAAGTACAACAAAACACAGTTACCAAAAACTATAAAATCAGTAACCCGGCAAACGGAGTTGTTTATTTCAACGCTGGCGATCACCCCGGCTTTAATTGTCCTTTAACGCCAAACGAAACATTTGAAGATTATTATATCGAGTTCGAAAAAAATTCTTTCTTGCAGACGAAATTAAATAACGGTTTACGAACTGACGCAAAAACAGTGTTAAATTTAAAGGATAATAAACTATTCTTAACAAAGGAGTTATTTGATAACGATGCTTTGGTCTTTGAAAATAATCAAATAAACAGTATTAGTCTTTGTTCTGCTAAGTTGGGACACAAAATTACGCTTCAGTGCCAGGATTGGCCATATTTTGGTATCTGGACAAAAAAGGGAAATACTGGCTTTATCTGTTTAGAGCCTTGGTACGGCATAGCTGACCATGAGAATTCTAATCACGAATTGACAAAAAAGGAAGGGATCATTCATTTGCCTCCCAAACTGGAGTTTAAATGCGCCTTTTCTCTTATTTTTAGTTAATTGAGCCGTTTTTCGGTTCAATTTCCTATGAAAAACAAACAAAAATCCCTATTTTCGCAGTCCAAAATTTTAAGAATGAACATTACCAAGAATGATATTGACAGTCTAAACGCAGAGATCGCTATTTCTGTAACACCATCTGATTACGAAACAAAAGTAACGGATGCTTTAAAAAAGGCTCAAAGACAAATTTCTATGCCTGGATTCAGACCGGGAAAAGTACCTGTTGGTTTAGTAAAAAAACAATACGGCACTCAAATTTTAGTGGATGAACTAAACAAACTATTGGATTCAACTATTTATAATTATATCCAGGAAAATAATATTGAGATCTTAGGAAATCCTTTACCAAAAGAACAAGCGGGTGTTGATTTTGAAAATCAAAAAGATTTTGAATTCATTTATCAAATCGGACTTGCTCCAAAATTTAATATTGACCTTAATAATAAACATACTTTTACTTATAAAACAGTTAAGATCGACGATGAATTGGTAGAAAAATATGTGAAAGATGTACGTCGTAATTTTGGTAAGCCTTTAAACCCAGAAGTTGCGGGCGAAAAAGACGTTGTGTTTGTTGACATTAATGAATTAGATGAAAGCGGAAATATTAAGCCGGGTGGAATTTTTAAAAGCACAAGCTTTAGCTACGAGCGTTTAAAAAATGAAACAGCAAAATCAAAAATATTAGGCGTTAAAAAAGACGACAAGATCGTTCTTAATGTAAATGAATTATATGATAACGCTTTGGATAAAAGTGTTTCGTTAGGTGTTGATAAAGAAGTAGCGGAAACGTTAAGCTGTAATTTACAATTGATCGTAAAAAACATTGCGCGTTTAGAGGATGCAGATCTTAACCAGGAATTATTTGACAAAGTTTATGGTGAGGGAAAAGTTACCAGTGAAGAAGAATTCAAAAACAAAATTCGCGAAGAGTTAGGCTTAATGTTTAATGCTGATGCGGAAAAATTCTTAAGAACAGAAGTAGAAAATAATTTAGTTGAAAAAGTAAATATTCAATTACCGGATTCTTTCTTAAAGCGTTGGTTAATGATGGCAAACGAAAAACCAATTACACAAGAAGAATTAGAAAAAGATTATCCTAATTATTCCAAATCAATGAAATGGAAATTAATTGAAAATAAGATCATTAAGGACAACGATATTAAAGTAGAAGCTGACGAGGCGAAAGAAGAAGCAAAAGCGTTTGTTAAAAGTGAATACGCGCGTTACGGGCAACAAGCTACAGAAGAAGATTTAGAGAAGATCTCTAAAGACATTTTAAGCAAAGAAAAAGAAGCACAACGTATCTTCGAAAATCTTTACAGCAAAAAAGTATTAGACCTTATTAAAGAAAAATGTACACTTCAAACAAAAGAAGTTAGCTACGAAGATTTCTTTAAAGCATAATAGTTGTCATCTCGAGGAACGAGAGATTCTTCCTTTTGTCAAAATGATAGAAAATATTAAAAAAGAAAGCTGCTTTTATATTAGAGCGGCTTTTTTATTTTATATGATTCCAAAAAAACAATATGATTTTCTTACCTCGCATTATACAACCAACCGCTTGGGTCCATTGTTTTCTGG
>JBDSFC010000350.1:0-2982 GCA_039919745.1 Bacteroidia bacterium
CCAGAATAGCAAAATTGGTGTTAATACCATTCTTAATATACAAAACACGTGATATCAATGATCCACATTGGCCAATAATCGATCTTCCCAATTCAAAATGAATTTGTTGTGAAGGATGTAATTCAAGAAATTGTTTGAAAATAGAAAAGTAACTTTCAAAATTTACAATAGAATTTGTTTCAGGCTGATGGTAATCAATACCAAGGCCTCCGCCGAGATTAATATGGGGTAGTAAAAAACCTTTTTGAATAAACCATTTATTTATTTCGTTGGCACGGATACATAAATTTTTAAACGGATTAAGATCATTTATTTGTGAGCCAATGTGAAAATGCAGCCCGGTAAAATTTAAATTGTTTAGGCCTTTTAATACATCTAAAACTGCGTCAAACTCGTAAGGGTTAATACCAAATTTATTCTCCTCAAGACCTGTAGTAATATATTTATGGGTATAAGCATCTACATTAGGATTAATGCGTAAAGCAATATTTGCTTTTGTGTTTTTATTTTTTGCAAGTTGATCGATCACTTTTAATTCGTGAGCGCTTTCAACATTAAAACAAAAAATAGAATTGTCTAATGCAAAATTTATTTCTTTATCACTTTTACCAACACCGGCAAAGGCAATGTCTGTATTTTTAAAATTACATTCTAACGCTCTTTTTACTTCGTTGCCGCTCACGCAATCAGCACCAAGACCAGAGTTTTTAATTATTTCTAAAAGAGTAGGGTGTGCATTGGCCTTTAAAGCATAATGAATATGATAGGCCGGCCCGGCAGCTTTTTTTATTTGTTCTAATGTTCTTTTAAGAAGATCAAGATCATAAAAATAAAAAGGTGTTTCTATAGCAGAAAAATGGTCGATGTGTTTTTTAGTAAACATAATTTTTCTTAGTTATAGTTAAACAATCCTTTATTTAATGCTTTTAAGGCATCGTTCTTTAAATTTCCATTTACCAATACAGAAATATTATTTGAACTTCCTCCATAAGAAACCATGCGTAAAGGAATGTCTTTTAATGCCTCTAAAACTTTATTGGCATAACCGGGTTTATCCTTTGGCAGTTGACCAACGATACAAATAATGGTTTGATCTTCATCGATCTCAACCTGTGCAATTTCTTTAAGATCTTTTAAGATCTCTTTTAAATTCTTTGAATTATCAATAGTTAGCGATACGGCTACCTCTGAAGTGGTGATCATATCAATTGGTGTTTTGTAACGTTCAAATATTTCGAATACCGCACGTAAAAAACCATGCGCTAAAAGCATTCGCCCGCTTTTAATATTGATGGCGGTAATACCGTCTTTAGCAGCAACTGCTTTAATACCTTCGTTGGTGGTAATGTTGGCAATTAAAGTTCCTTTTGCATCCGGTTGCAACGTATTTTTTAAACGCACCGGAATATTTCTTTTTTGTGCTGGCAAGATGCATGTAGGATGTAAAATTTTCGCGCCAAAATAAGCTAACTCAGCAGTTTCATCAAAACTTAATTCATCAATAGGATGTGTTTTGTTGACGATACGCGGATCGTTATTATGCATACCGTCAATATCTGTCCATATTTGTACCTCAGGGCTTCTTATGGCCGCGCCAATTATAGACGCTGTGTAATCACTGCCACCACGTTTTAGGTTATCAATTTCGCCAAATGCATTGCGGCAAATATAACCCTGTGTAATAAATAATTTTTGTCCTTTGTGTTTATTGATCTCTTCTAAAATATATTTTTCAATGTAAGGTAAGTTTGGTTCATCATCTTCATCAATGCGCATAAAGTTAAGCGCAGGCAATAAAACAGATGGTATATTAATTTCTTCTAAATAATAATGGAAGAGGGCAGTGCTTAATAATTCTCCCTGGGCTAAAATAGCTTTTTCTTCATTAGCTGTAAACATGTCTAATGTAAAAGCTGTAATGTAACTGAAATGGTTCTCAATTAAATTCTTTGCTTTTTCAGAGCTGGTTTCTTTTGTGTAAAGTTCTTTTATTACAGAAAAATATTTTTGTTTGAGCGCATTTATTTGTTCAGTTGCATTGCTAATGTTTTTATTGTAAAGAGAGTTACATATCTCCACCAACGAATTTGTTGTGCCACTCATGGCGCTTAAAACAACAATTTTCGGGTCGTTATTTACCGTTAATTTTACAAGATCTTTTATTCTTTGTGCCGAACCCACACTTGTGCCACCAAATTTTAATACGAGTAACATATAATTAGATTTTTAATAAGTGATTGATAAATTTAATTTCTGACTGAAAGAGAGACCGTAGCTCTCAAATAATAATTTAATGGCATGGGTGCCATTTATACTTACACTTTATTTTAAAGCAGAATTTCATTTACGGGTAACAAAGAAAAAAAGTTTTTTAAGATTTACAAAATTTTTGAAGCCGGTGTTTGTAAATAAAAACGGTAACCGGTTTTAAAATTTGTTGCAGGTTGCTTGTCGAATATTCCAAATACACTGCTACCACTGCCACTCATGCTTGCATATAATGCGCCTGAGGCATACAGATCCTGTTTTAATTCTTTTATTTGAGGATACTTTATAAACACCGTTTCTTCAAAATCATTCGTTAAATGATCTTTCCATTGTGATACAGGTTTGTTCTCAATTATATTTTTAAGATCATTTTTGGGAGGTGATGGAACAATACCATCATAGGCTTCTTTTGTATTGCTGTTTATGTTTGGAAATACGATTAGAATATAATAACCCGAAAGGTCTATTTTGATCTCAGAAAACTCATCTCCTTTACCTTTTGCTAAAACTGGGTGATTTTTAATAAAAAAACTGCAATCGCTACCTATTTTTGAAGCCATTTTTCCCATTTGGGTAGAAGTAAGGCCAAGACCAAACTTTGAATTTAAAAGATCGATAAAAAATGCGGCATCAGAACTACCTCCACCCAGGCCGGCGCCCATTGGCAGGTTTTTATATAACTGCACTTTAATGGGGGGTAAAGAGGCAGTTTCC
>JBDSFC010000425.1:0-6249 GCA_039919745.1 Bacteroidia bacterium
CTATTAATCCAACCAATGTGTTGCTAGCTTGTCCTGCACAAACAGCTTATATTACAGGTTCAGCTACAGGCGCCGTGAGTTATTCATGGGTAGCTCCAGCGGGCGGATCCATTATTAGCGGAGTTAATACAGCAACAGCGCAGGTTACCAGCTCAAGCGTCGGAACCTTCTCATTGATCGCTACAGCAGCTAACGGTTGCAGCTCTGCCGCAGCAATGGCCACAGTTTCTCCAAATACTAACGCACCTACTTTCAGTTTAAGCAATTCTAATCCAAGCATTACGTGTTTAAATAGCACACCAGCTGTTACAGTTGGATTAACTTCTACTGTAAGCATACAGGGTTACACCTGGAGCCCAACATCAGGTATTGCCGGCACAAATACAACCGCAGTAGTAAACTTTACAGCAGCAGGTGTTTATACTGTTATGATCGAAGCTACGAATGGATGTTTATCTACTGGAACAGTTTCGGTTGCAAATGCTACCATATCACCTTCTGTTGTAGCGGGCACAGGCACAGCACAAACTATTTCTTGTACTAATTCAATGGTTACAATTGCGCCAACATTTACACCAGCAGCGAACTTAACTTATACCTGGAACGGTCCGGGAATTGTTGGTAGTTCTAATAATTCAAGTGTTCAGGTAAATCAAAATGGTTCATACAGTTTAACAGTAACCAATTCGGTAACAGGCTGTACTAGTACCTCAATTACCGTAGCGGTAGTAGGTACTAATGTACCACCAACATTAAACATATCAAGCACATCAAGCATAGGTATTAGCTGTCAACCAAACACCAACACAGTTAGCTTAACAGCATCATCATCCGGTGCGGTTACATACAGCTGGAGCAATGGAGCAACAACAGCAATTATTAATACTGCCAATGCAGGAACTTATACCTGTACAGTAACAGACAGTAACTCTGGTTGTTCAGCAACACAAACCATAGCAGTAGCCAACAATACAGTAACACCAGGCTTAACAGCCAGTGCAGCAGGCAACCTGCCATGCGGGGCATCAGGTACAACAACCTTAAATGCTACATCCAGCAGTACAAACGTAATTTATAACTGGAGTGGCCCTGCTATTACTAACGGTTCTAACACTGCCAACGCAGAAGTAGCAGCGGCAGGCGTTTATACAGTAGTAGTAACGGATAATATTACAGGATGTACATCCACACAAACAGTAGGTGTGAACAGCACATCGGTATTGGCACAATTTAATCCCGATGTAACAAGTGGCGTATCACCATTAACAGTTAATTTCACTAATCAGAGTATAGGCGCAAGCACTTACTCATGGAGTTTTGGTAATGGCACGTCTACACAAACCAGCCCAAGCAATGTATTTACAAGTGGCACTTACACAGTAACTTTAATAGCTATGAATGGTGCTTGCAGTTCAACAGTAGATGTGGTTATAAAAGTTAACCAGGGCCTTGGTACTATTCCTGAAGTATTTACACCAAATGGCGATGGTCATAACGATGTATTTGAGATCACGGGATTAGATTCTTATCCAAACAATAGCTTACAGATCTTTAACCGTTGGGGCAACCAGGTATTCTTAGCCAAGCCATACAAGAATGATTGGGATGGATCACCAAATGCAACGGGTAAAACTGGATCAAATAAATTACCAACAGCTACTTACTTCTACATCCTTGATCTGGGTACGGGTGAAAAAACCGATGTCTTAAGAGGATATATTCAATTGCAATATTAATAGTTAGTTAAAGAAGAAAATAAAAACAAGAATGATCAACAAATCAAAAATAGCAGGTTTAATTATGATGAGCTTTTTGGCCATCAATACATCTGCGCAGCAAGAGGTACAAAACTCTTTTTACATGTTTAACTCCTCTATCTTAAATCCTGCTTATGCAGGTAGCCGCGATGCATTAAGCGTTGTGCTTGATAGTCGTTCTCAATGGACCGGATGGAAAGGTGCACCTAAAACAAATAGTTTTATTATGCATACACCATTAATGAACGAATCTATTGGTGTAGGTTTAAACGTAGTAAGCGATGTAATAGGGCCAACAAATAAAACTGCAGTGTTTGGCGATTTTGCATACCGCATTCGTTTAAATTCAAACAACGATCGTTTGTGTTTTGGTCTTCGTGCTGGAGCTGATCTTGTAAGAAATAATTTATCAAACTTAGCCGTAAATGATGCAACAGATCCATTAGTTGTAAATAACGCTAACTTTAATACTAATACATTTAATACAGGTGCTGGTGTTTATTATTATGGAAAACGTTTTTTTGTTGGATTAACCGCGCCAAAAATAATTCCAAATAAATTAAGTAAGGACGCTAGTTTTGTTGCTTCAAAAGAAGTGTTGCACTATTATTTTATTGCAGGTTATGTAGTAAAATTAAATAGCTTATGGGATCTTAAACCGGGTTGCGCTGTTAAATACACATCTAACGCTCCTTTATCAATTGATGCTAACTTATCTGTACTGTTCAATAATAAGATTTGGTTTGGTGTTATGTACCGTTACGGCTCAGCAGCAGGGGCAAACATTGTATACAATTTTACAAAACAAATACGTCTTGGTTATGCTTACGATTATTCAATAAATAATATGGGAAAATACAGTCCGAGTTCTCACGAAATAATTTTTGGATATGATTTCTTATCAAACAACAAAGCTTTAAAATCACCACGTTATTTTTAAGTGCAAAATAATTACACAGTAAAGAATTTAATAAAATGAAAAATATAATTGTATCTCTTTTAATTTTTGCAACAATTGCGGTAAGATCACAATCTGTTAAGGAAAAGATCGCGGATAAACGTTTTAACGATCTTGAATTTGTTTCTGCTTCAGAAATGTATGAAGAACTATCGCGCAGCAAACATCCAAAAATTAAATATTATGTGCGCGCAGGCGAAAGCAATTTAAACATGGGCGATTACCGCAAAGCTCAGGTGTTTTATGATAAAGCGTATTCTAATACCGGTATGACGGATAAAGATCTTTACAATTATTACCAGGTATTAAAATATAATTCAAATTATAATAAAGCTTCTGAAGTATTTTCTAAGATCAATGATAACCAATACAAACTGATCAGGGATAATATTGCCAGAAAAAAACTAGTGATCGAAGAATTAAAAAAAGATTCAAGTAACTATACTTTAAAAAGATTGGCTATTAATTCTGACGAAAATGATTTTTGTCCGTATGTAATTAATAACGAAATGTATTTTCTTTCTTCAAGAAGAAATACTTCTGTAACAGGGCGTAAATATGGTTGGGACGATTCTTACTATTTAGATATTTACAAAGGGTACATTGAAGGAAATGATGTTCAAAACGAACACGCCGTAAAAGAAGGATTAAAAACAAAAGTACACGAAGGCCCTATCTGTTTTACAAAAGATGGCAACACGCAATTTATCACAAGAAATAATATTGTAAAAAGCAAAATGAAAAAAGGCCAGGATGGCCGCGTAAACCTTAAAATTTATAGTAGAAAAAAAGAAGGGGAAGAGTGGGGCCAGTGGTCAGAATTTCCATTTAACAGCGATGATTATTCTTGTGGTGATCCTGCTGTAAGCGGAGATGGTAAAACATTATATTTTGTTTCTGATATGCCGGGCACTTTAGGTTTAACCGATGTTTGGGTAAGTAAATTCGAAAACAATAGCTGGACAAAACCTGAAAATTTAGGCCAGTCTGTAAATTCAGAAGGCAGAGAAATGTTCCCGCAATTATTTGAAGATGAAGTTTTATTTTATTCAAGCGATGGAAAAATAGGATTAGGTGGTCTGGATGTGTTTTATACAGTACCTGCAGAAGATGCTTATTTTGAAGCGCAAAATTTGGGCTATCCTGTAAACTCGCAATTTGATGATTTTGGATTTTATGCCAAAACAGTTACAACAGGTTATCTAACATCCAACAGGGGAAAAACAAAAGATGATATTTATAGTTTTGTTTCTAAAAAACCAATTATCAGCAGCGCCATTAATTTAATTGTGAAAGATAATCTTTCAAAAGAAATTATTCCCGAAGCAAATGTTGTTTTAATTGATGAAACCGGAAAACCTGTTTACGAAGGAAAATCTGATGAAAAGGGTGAAATTAAATTTAATGTATTGCCCGGTAAAGATTATAAATTAAAAGCAAATAAAGTCGGATATAAAGAAAGCGTTGGCGTTATAAAAGAAGAAGAGATCGCATCGTTAGCTAATTCAAAAAAAGAAGTTTTAGTAGAGAAAAAAATTATTGGTCTATTGGGTCTAATTGCTGATGCCGATGATCTTTCACCGATTGAAGGTGTAAGAGTTACTATTACTGATGGCTTTGATAAAACTAATTTTTTGAGCTTTACTACTGATAAAGAAGGAGATTTCCGTCATATTTATAAAAATAAAAAAGTAGGCGATGATCTTTCGTACATTGTTAAATTAGAAAAAGACGGTTATTTAACCAAGATTGTACCGGTTGATATCACTATTAAAAAAGAGGGTTATGTTTTATTACATGATTATTTAAACACTAAAATGTATAAAATAAAACTAGGTGCCGACATTGGAAAAGTAGTAGATCTTCAACCAATTTATTTTGATCTTGGTAAAGCAATCGTAAGAGCCGATGCCAAAATTGAATTGGATAAGATCGTTCAGTTATTAACCCAAAATCCAAGCATCACTATTGAATTAAGTTCTCACTCTGATTGTAGAGGTGGGGCGGCAGGAAATCTTGCTTTATCTGACCGTCGTGCAAAAGCATCTGCTGGTTATGTAATTTCGAAAGGTGTTAGCCCAACCCGTATTTACGGAAAAGGATATGGTGAAACCAAACTCATAAACGATTGTAAATGTGAAGGAGCAGTTGTTGTTCCATGTAGCGAAGAGCAACATGCTCAAAATCGTAGAACCGAGTTTAAGATCGTAAAAATAAAATCTTAAAAACACACTCAGGAGAAGGGCGAAGCGGAAACTTCGCCCTTTTTTATTGTAATTAATTGAAAATAAGGCAGTTTTATCTCGAAAAAACAAACTTATTGCCCAACCTTTTTGTTTTTAAGTTTGTAATGGTTAATAGAGAACTTATAAGTAATTACATGGATATTCAGCAAAAACTGATTAACGATTGCATTGATCGTGACCGTAAGGCTGAATATGAACTGTATAAATTAACTTATAGTTATCTGATGAGTATTTGTATACGTTATACGGGAAATGAAAATACTGCAAGAGAAGTACTTAATATTGGTTACTTAAGGATACTTACTAACCTTGATAAATATAAACCTGACGTTCCTTTTAAAGCCTGGATAAGAAGAGTAATGATAAACACTTTGATAAACGAGTTTAAAAAAGAAAAAAAACATTACGACAACGTTCAGTACGTGGAAGATTATTATGAGACCGATAAATACGCCGATATAAATGATGCCATTACAAAAATAAATGCCGAACAGATCTATTCATTTATTGCGCAATTACCTCCTGCAAGTCAACAAGTGTTTAACCTTTATTTTATAGATGGATATAAACACAAGGAAATTGCAGCTATGCTCGAAATAAGTGAAGGAACATCTAAATGGCATTTGAACTCAGCCCGCGAAAAACTAAAAGAGCTTTTAAAAAAAAACAAATTATTAGAAAAGATGATCTATCATGAATAGCGAGAAAGAATTTAAAGATAAATTAAAAGATAAACTTGGCAGCAAAGAATTTCGCTTTGATGAAGCTAATTGGGAACAGGCACGCCAGTTAATTGATGCTTCGCGCGAAGAAAAAAAGCGCAGTATTCTGCCATTTATTTTATTTGGCTTACTTTTTATTGGCTCAGGCATTTTAGGTGTTTATTTATTGAACAGTCCTACAGCATCAGCTAATAACCTTGCAGTAAGATCAGATAACAACGTTACGCCTGTTGCAAAAACACAAATTATTAATACAGAATCTTCTAATGAAAAAAATACAACTGAAACAAAACCTGAAATTCAAAACACAGAAGTTGTAACAGAAAAGGCGCAAACGAAAAATGATCAACCTATTGATAAAGATCAAGCAATAAAAACCAACGCAAAAGAAGTTAAAGCTAATGGCAAGAAAGAAAGAAAAACAACTGCAACCAAAACAGCAAAAGAAGGAAATATAGTTGTCGTAGCAATTGCTAAAACAAAAGTTAAGAAAGAAAGAATTACCAATGCGGTTGCAAATACAAAAAACAAAACCCGCTCAGTACAACCTGCAGAAATAAAAGCAG
>JBDSFC010000428.1:0-2996 GCA_039919745.1 Bacteroidia bacterium
GGTATGATAAAATATAGATTCATATATGTTCTAAGAAAATATTTTGAAAAGAAAATATTATGCTTCACTTTGTTTTTTATTCAGTGTGTATGTATAATCGCACAAACACCTCCTCCTGCAACTAAAAGCCCTTTACCATTAACTACCACTACCAACGCCACCCCTAATAAAATTTTCACTGTTCAATTTTCTCAAAAAAATGTTGAATTAAAAAAGAGTGAAATAGTCTCTAATGTTCTTAAATTAGTTAACAATAGCGACAAGCCCGTTTCTTTCTCTTTAGAATTAACGTATCCCTATGGATGGAGAAGTTTATTAAAAAACAACCTTATCTATGAAATTAAAGCTAAAGACACTTTATATGTACCGGTTAGAATAATTCCTTCTACCGAATTTAAAGGCAATATGCAGTACCTTATAAATATTTTTGTAATGTCTGAAGAAAATAAACAGTTGGCTAGTGATTATTTTTTTGCTGCTACTAAAAAAGTTGTAAAATGGGAAATGAGTATTTTACCACGAGACAGAGTTTATTTTTTAAATGGAGAAAAAAGTAGTCGCTTTGCTGTAAATCTTCTAAATGTAGGGAATGAAAATCAAGATATTTTATTAACATTAAATGAAATTGGCAGAAATGTTATAATAGCAGATACTACTGGTAAAATAATTCGCAAACGTTTTTTTGATCTAAATCTAGATCCTTCTAAGGATACCACCTATTATTTTAATATGGGTTATTATGATGGGAATAGGAATCGTAAACGAATTGATAATGAAAATTATATTCCAAAATCAGGGGAAGAAGACGAAAAATATACGCTTTATATGCGTAGCACAGAATCTAAACAAGGCGCTCAAGGTGTTTTTAAAGTGGGTAAAAAAATAGACTTTATAAAACTAAGTAACACAAAAAAAGCGAATCCTTATGGTAGCTCTGTTATTCCATTAATAGCAGATGCTAATATTTATAATATTTTGGGAAATCAACCCATGATGAATTTAGTTTTAAAAGGCAATACCGTTTTAAATAATGGTGCTAATTTAAATTACTTTACTCAAATTAATTACTCTGCGTACTCTTATTCAAATAAAGTTTTTAAAAATAATGCTTGGGTAGTAGGTTATTCCGCTACAAAATGGGGTGCACAAATAGGTAATGTGGCAGTACAAGGAGGAGCAAGCTCCGTTTCCGGTAGAGGAATTAGCGGTTATTACATTATCAATGAAAAACAAAGTGTAAATGCATTTATTAGTAGATCCCCAGGCTTTCTTGGTAAAAGAAACAATTTTGCATTTGGTGGCTCACATCGATACATTTTACCCAATAATTGGCAATTACGAACCATTGCAGGACAATCTATAAATTATCAATTAAAAAGCACATCTGATTATATTGGTGAGTTATTTAGTTTTAATATTTCTACCAACCATCGATTCGGTGTTGGGTTTACTGGTACCCGTGTTGTTAGTAATTTATTTCCAACAAACACTATAACTAAATACAGCTATCTATCGAACGCAAATTACAATGGAGATTATTTTAAAAGGAGATTATCATTAAATTTAAATGCTAGTTACAATCCAAAAAATACCAGCACAGGCTATGATGAAAGATTGTTGTTCGCTCATCGTTCTATTTATAAAATCTCCGAAAAGTATACTACGATGTTATATAATAATTACAATCGTTATTCGTCGCCATATTATAGTAATGGTTCTTTTAGAATAATAAATAACACTATTTTTACTAATCAGTTATTTTTAGTAAAAGGAGGGAGTTCTCAGAAAATAATGCCTAGCATTTTTTATAACATTACAGATATATCAACCAATAAACTTCATTATAGAGGGTTGGGATTAGATTATAATTATTTTAGTTTAGAAAAAAATTTCCGGTTTAGTAATTCGATTAAAGGAGGATATAATAACATCATCAACTACCCAGCAATTAAAGAATATTTCACCTTTCAAATTTTCACCTTATGTCAATACCAAAATTTTTCTATAAATGTTCGTTATAATTACGGACCTCAAAGTGTAAACATAATTGATAGTACTTTGGGTTATTTATATCCGCAGTACATCTACATGTCTTTACAGCACCAATATTTATTTAAGGATAGCCGTTTTATGCTACAAACAAGTGGTAATTATTCATTCTCAAATATCGCATTTAGTCATAACTTTGGTATCTACCCAGAGTTGTACTTTTTCTCCTACAATGGTTGGAGGTTTAAATTAAACGTAGGTTATAATTTAAATATTAGCAATCGAAGTAAAGTGAATTTATATAATAACACAATTATAAATAACTTACCGAAAACAGAAAATACAAAACCTAGTATTAGTAATAACTTTACAATGGGTGCTGGCATTAGAAAAGAATTTGGAATACCCATTCCTAAAAAATATTCGAAACAACGTTTTTATGATGTACCATTCATTGCCTTTTTAGATATGAACGGGAATAGAGTAAAAGATCGAGATGAAGTAGCATTAGAAAACGTAGTGATTCGCTTGGGCGATAATGAAGTATTGACCAATGATTTAGGAATGGCTAAATTATTAAATGTAAAACAAGATAATTATTTGTTCTCTGTAATATCACTAGGAGAGGTAAAAGGATGGTTTCCTTTAAAAATGGATAGTCTATTAATTGATAATAATCAAAAACAATACATCCCTTTTGTAAAAGGAGTAAAATTAGCTGGCAACATTGCCATTGATAGGGAAAAATTTGCTGTTAATGCAGAGACGCCATTAGATCTTTCAAAAATTAGAATAAGTGTTACCGATTCATTAGGTAACTCGCAAAGTACACTTACCGATGCCAATGGCAGTTACCTACTTTATGTACCATCTGGAAAATACATTTTAACAATGGATGAAAAAGTGTTGGGTGAACGATTTTTTTTAGCCCAAAATAATATTGAAGTAGAATTAAAAATAGGAATGGAAGGTTTTTTTAATACCTTTTACATAATAGAAAAGAAAAG
>JBDSFC010000438.1:0-6172 GCA_039919745.1 Bacteroidia bacterium
TCAAAAACTCCAATACATTTTGTTTTTCCTTCTTCAGAATAGTTGCAAAGTAATTGCATCCCCAGACATATGCCTAAAACGGGTTGTGTTAATGACGGGATAACATCATCTAATTTCTTTTCTTGTAAGGCCAACATAGCGCTCCCGGCTTCACCCACACCGGGCAAAATAACTTTATCTGCAGAAATGATCTCATTGGCATCACTAGTTACAATTGCAGAAATACCCAGACGTTCTAATGCAAATTTTACTGACTGAATATTTCCGGTAGTATAATCTATAATAACTATTTTCATAATAAACCTTTTGTTGAGGGTAAACTCATATTATTTATATCTTGTTTAATGGCCATTTTAAGTGCTTTAGCAAAGGCTTTAAAAACGGCTTCAATTTTATGGTGCTCATTTTGCCCTTCTACTTTAATATTTAAATTGCACTTCGCCCCATCGCTAAACGATTTAAAAAAGTGGAAAAACATTTCGGTTGGCATCTCTCCTATTTTTTCGCGCTTAAAATCAGCTTCCCAAACAAGCCAGTTGCGTCCGCCAAAATCCAAAGCCACTTGTGCTAAACAATCATCCATTGGCAAACAAAAACCATAACGTTCAATGCCTTTTTTATTTCCAAGCGCTTTTAGAACAGCTTCGCCTAACGTAATACCAACATCCTCTATAGTATGATGTTCATCAATGTGTAAGTCACCTTTTGCGATGATAGAAAGATCAATATTTCCGTGTTTGGAAATTTGCTCCAGCATGTGATCAAAAAAAGCAATACCTGTTGAAATGGTGGAATTGCCACTTCCATCCAAATTTAGGTCAATAGAAATGTCTGTCTCTTTTGTTTTTCGAACTTGTGAAACCTTTCTTTCGGGTAACTTTAGGAAGTTATAAATTTCTTCCCAGTTTGAACATTGTAGGTCTATTTTGTATTCAGAATTTATTTTATTAGTAATAAGAATGGACCCTGTGCCTAAATTTTTCGCTAATTGTACATCTGTTAAACGATCACCGATCACGAAGGAATCAGCAAGGTCATATGAGCCACTCATATATTTAATAAGCATACCTATATTTGGTTTTCTGGTAGAGGCATTTTCAGTTTCAAAAGTTTTATCAATACATATTTCTGAGAAAACAACACCTTCTTTCTCTAAGATACTAACAATAAAATTTTGTACCGGCCAAAACGTGTTTTCAGGAAATGAATCTGTTCCTAAACCATCCTGGTTGGTTACCATTACCAGTTCATAATCCAGCTCCATCGCTATTTTTCCTAACCATTTGAATACACCGGGTAAAAAAGATAATTTTTCAAAACTATCTATCTGAAAATCTTCAGGTTCCTGAATTAATGTACCATCACGGTCAATAAATAATATTTTCTTCATTTGTAGTTTTTTAATACGTTTAACAGGATTTTATTTTCTTCTTTGGTTCCAATGGTAATGCGTAAACACTCTTCGCATAATGTAACAGTACTTCTATTTCGTATAATGATCTTATTTCTTATTAGGTAATTATAAATATCTAAAGCATTTATTACTTTGATCAGGATAAAATTGGCTTCACTTGGATATATTTTCAAAATAAAAGTTAATTCAGAAAAGGAGGCGCTTAATTTATTTCTTTCAGAAATTATTTCATTGACTTGTTCTTTTAAGGTTTCTACATTATTTAAAATTTCCAAAGCCAGCTTTTGAGAAGAAACATTAACATTATAAGGTGGTTTTATCTTATTAAATACAGAGATGGTTTCTTTTGAAGCGAAGGCCATTCCAATTCTTAAACCCGCCATACCCCAGGCTTTAGAAAGTGTTTGAAGAATAACAAGGTTTGGATAGTTGCTTAATTCAGGAATTAAACTTCTATAAGAGGCGAAATCTATATAAGCTTCATCAATAACAACGAGTCCATTAAATTTTTCAAGAATGAGTTTAATGTCATTCCATTGTACGCCATTACCCGTTGGGTTATTTGGACAGCAAATAAATATCAATTTTGTATTCGTGGTAATTGCTTTTAATATGTTTTCAGTTTCCAGCTGAAAAGTTTCAATTGATAAAGGAATTTTTAAAACTTCTACATTGTTAATATTGGCAGATACCTCATACATACCATAGGTTGGTGGACAAATAATAATATTGTCTTTTGCGGGTTCGCAAAATGCACGGAATAAAATATCTATTGCTTCATCGCTTCCATTCCCTATAAAAACATTTTCAGGAGCTATTTTTTTAAACTCAGAAATTTTTTTCTTAAGATCTATTTGTAGCGGATCAGGATAACGGTTATACAAAAGTTTTTTATGTGAATTTTCATTCGCATCTAAAAATATCCCCTCTTTCCCCTTATATTCATCTCTTGCAGACGAGTAGGGCCTTAGTTTCTTGATATTCTCCCGTATTATATTATTTAAATCAAACATCATAATTATTTTTTTAATCTTAATGTAACAGCATTTTTGTGAGCTTGTAATCCTTCTGCTTCAGCCATTAATTCTATGGCTGGACCAATATTGTTTATTCCTTTTTTAGTAATTTTTTGATAAGTAATTTTTTTTACAAAACTGTCCAACGAAACCCCACTGTATGCTTTTGCATAACCATTAGTTGGTAATGTGTGGTTTGTGCCTGAAGCATAATCACCTGCACTTTCACAGGAATAGTTGCCAATAAAAACAGAACCGGCATTAATAATTTGTAATGCTATTTCATCTTCTTTTTTGCAGGCGATAATTAAATGTTCTGGGGCATAATAATTTATTAGTTCAATTGCTTCTATTTTATTTTTAACTAAAATGGCTTTACTGTTTTGTAATGCTTTTTCTGCAATTGATCTTCTGGGCAAAACGATCAATTGTTTTTCTACTTCTTTTAAAACCAATGAGAGCGTTTTTTTGTTATCAGAAACTAAAATAACCTGCGAATCTTCACCATGTTCAGCCTGCGATAAAAGATCCGCCGCTACAAAAGCCGGAATGCAATTTTCATCGGCAAGTATAGTCAACTCTGATGGGCCCGCGGGCATATCAATGGCTGTTCCGTTTTTATTTACCAATTGTTTGGCACAAGTGACATATTGATTACCCGGACCAAAAATTTTATAGACCTGCGGCACTGTTTCTGTCCCATAAGCCATGGCCGCTATTGCTTGAACCCCACCAATTTTATATAACTGGGTAATGCCAATTAATTTTGCTGTAAATAAAATTGCAGAATCTAATTTGCCGTTCGCATTTGGTGGTGAACATAAAATAATTTCTTTGCAACCTGCTAATTTTGCGGGAATACCCAACATTAAAACTGTAGAGAACAAAGGGGCAGAGCCGCCAGGAATATAAAGACCAATTTTTTCTATGCCAACAGATCTTCTCCAGCAATTTACTCCTTTTGTAGTTTCAATGATCTTTACTTTTTCTTTTTGTGATTTGTGAAATTTTTCAATATTTTTTTTAGCTAATCGAATAGCATTTTTTAATTCCAGTGAGCATAATTTTTCAGCTTCTTCAAATTCTTTTTTGAAGACCAAAGTTGTTTTTATTTCAACAGTATCAAACTGAGCTGTATATTTTTTAACCGCAAGATCGCCATTCTGCTTGACGTTGGATAGGATCGAATTCACTGAGTTTTCAAGTGAAGCTGTATCAAATCTTGGACGTTTTAATAGTTTGGACCATGTGTTTTTTGTGGGATATTTAAGTATTTTCATAATATCATTTTTTCTATTGGCACAACTAAAATACCCTGCGCCCCGTTTGTTTTTAATTTTTCAATGACCTCCCAAAATTGATCTTCTTCAACAACAGAATGAATTGAACTCCAGCCTTTTTCTGCCAACGGTAAAATAGTTGGGCTTTTCATGCCAGGAAGAATTTTACAAATGGTTTCTAATTTATAGTTAGGGGCATTTAATAAAATGTATTTATTGTTTTTAGCCTGACGAACCGCGCTTATCCTGAACAATAATTTATTCAGGAGTGTTTGTTTTTCTTTTTTTAATTGATTGTTTGCTATCAGCATAGCTTCTGAATTTAAAATAGTATTTACTTCTTTCAGGCCGTTGGTAAAAAGCGTGCTACCAGAACTTACAAGATCGCAAATTGCATCTGCCAATCCAATTCCGGTTGCTATCTCCACCGAGCCACTAATTTCCTGGATCTCAGCATCTATTTTATTTTTCTTTAAATAATTGAAAAGGATATTTGGATAAGAAGTAGCAAAACGTTTTCCTTTCAGATCTTTTAAAGAAGAAAAGCTTTGTTCTTTTGGAACGGCAATTGATAAGCGACACTTTCCAAAGCCTAAGCGATCAATTGTTTTTACTTTTTTATTTTTTTCCAACACAACATTTTCGCCAACAATGCCAATATCTGCCACACCATCTTCCACATATTGCGGAATGTCATCATCGCGAAGAAAAAATACTTCTAAGGGAAAGTTAAAAGCTTCTGCTTTTAGTTTATTCAAACCGTTGTCGAATTCTATTCCACATTCTTTTAATAATTTGAGGGAGCTTTCGCTTAATCTCCCTGATTTTTGTATTGCTATTTTTAATTTTGTTTGCATAAATTTTAATTTTTGAACATAAAAAAAGGCCTACCATATGGTAAGCCTGATATAAATTAGTTTAGTTATCTCTTTCTAAAACACAATACATTCATAGCCTACCGTAAGTAAGTTATGATGAAGATGTATTTGTGTATTATTTTTCACTGGGACAAATTAATGGATTATTTATTGAATCTCCAAATTTATTTAAGTTTATTGGCATAACGAGTGTATTTTTTTGGGCGCCAAGGCGCGTCACCACAGGCTCTGATTCGCTTCGGTTTTTTGTTCAGCCCTCAGGATTAATCACGGTAGGTTGAACAAAAGAACAAAACCTTTCGTGTCACTGGCGCAAAATAACCAACATCTTCAAAACAGCTTTTCATTTTGCTAATTTATTGTTCCTGCTGCAATTGTGTTGTTTGTATTTTCGTTCACCAAAATAAATGCACCGCTACTTCTGTTTTCGGCATAAGTATCAAAACTAATGGGCTCAGCAGTTTTAATTAAAACTTTACAAATGTCATTTAATTTCATAGTCCCATCACTTTGAAGTTCCATAAAAGAATGAATATCAATTTTACTGATCACTTCTTTTACGATCGCTTTTGTGCGAAAACTATTCTGCTGTAACAATATTTTTTGCCCGGGAATGAAAGCTGCATTATCCATCCAACAAATAGTAGCCGTAATTTCTTTTTCTGTTTTTGGTAAATGTTCTATGGGCACAATCGTATTGCCGCGACTCACATCTACATCATCTTTTAAATGTAAAACAACGGGTTGATCTGTTTCTGCAACATCAACTTCTTTTTGGTTGATCTCAATTTTTTTAATTTCCGATTCTATTCCTGACGGTAACACAACAACACGTTGCCCTTTTTTATAAGACCCGCTAGTTATTTTTCCGGCAAAGCCTCGGTAATCATGTAGTTCATCTGTTTGTGGGCGAATAACATATTGTACCTGGAAGCGGGATGCTTCAGATCTTTTTGATTTTGAAATTTCAACAGTTTCTAAAAATTCTAAAAGAGCCGGACCTTTATACCAATCCATATTTTCAGAACTGTTCACTACATTATCTCCGGCTAAAGCACTAGCCGGAATAAATGAAATAGTTTTTAATCCAAGTTGTTTGGCAAAGATCAAATAATCTGTTTCTATTTCTTTGTATTGATTTTCAGAATAATCTACAAGGTCCATTTTATTAATGCACACAAGCACATGAGGAATTCCTAAAATTGCTGAGAGAATAGAATGACGTTTTGTTTGGTCGGTAATACCATTTCGTGCATCAACCAAAATAATAGCAAGGTTGGCATTAGACGCACCGGTAAACATATTTCGTGTGTATTGAATATGACCTGGTGTATCCGCAATAATAAATTTGCGTTTATCTGTTGTAAAATATTTGTAAGCAACATCAATGGTTATTCCTTGTTCCCGTTCTGCACGTAAGCCATCTGTCAGTAATGCCAAATCAATTTCTGAATTAGCGCCGGTTGTTTTGCTTTGCCTTGTAAGTGTTTCAATTATATCTGTTGAGATAGAATTGCTATCGTACAATAAACGCCCGATAAGTGTACTCTTGCCATCATCAACATTTCCAGCTGTAAAAAATCT
>JBDSFC010000503.1:0-3907 GCA_039919745.1 Bacteroidia bacterium
TCTAACGAGGGCTTTTTTGTTTTCCAATATTTCCTTAAAAATTTATTGAATCCTCAAAACCCTTATCAATAAAGGGTTTATAGAATTCTGGCAACCTCCAACGCGTTAGTTTAAAAATATGTAAACGTGTAATTTGGCTTAACTAAAACCAAGTCGTTCGGTTACCTTTTCGGTTACCTCGCCTTTATCTAATTTTAGGTAACCGAATCGATTGTAACAAGCTGCTATACTGATAGATCGGATTAAAGAAGAGCGATTTTAATCGTTTAACCTTAATACAAAAAACTATGCAAACAGTAACTAATTTATCGGTTCTATTCTGGACCAAAAACAAAGGTAAAAATATTGAAGGCGTACCCGTTTATTGCCGGGTTACAATTAACCAGGTGAGAGCAGAAATTGCAACCGGGCAATATGTAGATCCTACAAAATGGAGTAACGGTCGTTTACTCGCAAAAACTCAAAAGGAAAAAGGAATTAACCAGGCTCTCGCCAATTTTCAAACTATTGTAAATAAACATTATAATCAGATGGTAGAATTGGAATTGCCACTCAGTTCAGAATTATTAAAAAACCGGGTTCTCGGAAAAACAGAAAAAAAAATGACGTTTCTGCAAGCGTTTCAATGGATGATGGACGAATTTCAGGAGAAAGTTGACAATGGTCAGCGTGCAAAAGCTTCGCACGACAAAATGGGATACACAAAAGATAAATTAGTTTCGTTTATGAAAGACCAGCTAAACGTTTCTGACGTACTGATGGAAAATATCAAGCCAAGTTTTGTCCATGATTTTGAACACTACCTTTCTGTGAAACATAATTTGCAGAGTAATTCTGCGATGAAATATATTAAAATTAGTAAACAGGCTTTGAAATTTGCTATCAAAAAAAGCAAACTCATCGTCAATCCCTTCGAATCCTACACTTGTTCTTATATCGAGCCGGATGTGGAAGTTTTAGAAATGCATGAAATTATGATCATGTGGCAAAAAGAAATGCCTGATCCGGAATTGGAAGAGATTCGCGACATTTATATTTTCTGTGTTTTTACTGGATATGCATATAAAGATTCAATGTCTCTGAATGAAGACTGCATTTTCCTGGGAATAAATAGAGATAAGTTTATCACTTCCGATCGTACAAAAACCGATGTAAAAGAAATGGTGATGTTATTGGACATTCCTTTACAGATTATCGAAAAATACAGAAATCACAAGTGCCGGCAGATACAAGGCAAGTTGCTACCCCAACATTTCAATTCGCATTTTAATAAATACTTAAAAGTGATCGCTGCACTTTGTGGAATTAAGAAACACTTAACGCATCATACTGCCCGTCATACCTTCGCAACGACGATCACACTAGAAAATGATGTACCCTTAGAAACAGTTGGAAAAATGCTAGGCCATAAATCAATTAAAAGTACCATGCGTTACGCCAGGGTAACAAAAAAGAAGATCCACAGAAACATGTCTGTCTTACGCGAAACATTAAAACCCATTATGGAGAATCAGGAAGACTTGCTCAAAAAGGCTTAACAAGCTAGAATAGTCCTATTCGGAATGCCTTAGTCTTAGCTGCTTTGTATTGCGCATTTTATTTTTGAGTTTATCAATATTAATCTTAAAAACTAAAATTTATGAGCCCAATTACAGAACAACAAAATCTAAACCGCTTGGTAATTTCTTACTTGACACTAAGAAAAGCAGTCGGTTTTTTAGGGATACTTCTTCCTATAGTATTAATTGTTGGATCATTTTTATTCGGCGCCTGCACAAGCGTTCAGGATTCTATTAGTGATTACCACAATACAAATATGCGCGACGTGTTTGTAGGAATTCTTTGCGCTATTTCTTTATTCCTGTTTGCTTACAATGGTTATGATCTGGAAGATAGGATCGCCGCCATGTCCGCTGGCCTTCTCGGCTTTATCGTAGCAATTATTCACGACGGTTTAGACGAACAAAATTCATGCACAATTTATCCCTTACAAAATATACCTTCTTGGTTTCCTCTCGTTCACTTAATTGCAGCAGGGCTTTTCTTTTTAATCCTCGCTTACTTCTCCATCTTTCTATTTACAAAATCGGATGTTCTGCCACAAAATCAAACGACAACAAAGAAATTAAGAAATAAGATTTACAGAATTTGTGGTTATGTAATAGTGATTTGTGTTATTCTTCTACTCGTAAAATTTGTTCTTACATTTGCTTTCGCAAATCTTGTTCCCTTTTTGAAGCCTTACAAAATTGTGCTGATCCTTGAAATAATTATGCTTTGGGCTTTCGGTTTTGCCTGGATCGTAAAAGGAGAATTCATATTACAGGATTAAAAAAAAATCAAGTAGATAGCGATATCAAGATTAAAAAGCTAAATTTACACATGACCGCGTAATTTTTTACCTAAGTGTTTTTAAACAGGTTGCTCCTTTGAGTTGCCTTGTCTTGGTATGCAATTCTTAAAGCATACTTACTTAGGTTTTTTTCTCAACTATCAATTTAAAAATTACGAAAATGAATAACATGAAAATTATAAAGATTGATTCGTCTCAGCAACTTGTAAAGTGTGCCGAACTATTGGTTAACGCTTACAACTCCGAACCCTGGAATGATAAATGGACAAACGAAAAAGCACTTGAAAAATTAATGTGCTTTTACAATTCTCCAAAATTTCACGGCTGGATGGCTTTCAACGGCAATGAACTCCTTGGATGCTGCATTGGAAATATAGAACCATACTTTTCCGGTGATTATTTTTACCTGAAGGAAATGTTTGTTTCTTTTGGCTCACAGCACAAGGGCGTAGGGCGTCAACTAATGGCACACCTAAAGCGTGAACTTGATAAGATGGATATAAGCACCATTATTCTTTTTACATCAAAAGAATTTTTCCCGTTTGAGTTTTACGAAAAGACAGGGTTTAATGAAATGGATGGGATGAGAATGATGCACTTTGGTTCATCCGAATGATCAAAACAATGTTCTAAAAAAAAAGGTGCGGGAATTTCCCGCACCTTTTTTATACCCCAAACTTTACAAAGTGGATTATTTCTTTTTGTTTGTAGTCTTTACAATACTATCATAAACTTCATCGAAACCCACTCCCCTGTGTGATTGCCATAAGGCCGAAAACTTCGCATCAACACTACTTAACAATTGAATGCAGATCTTCTTTTCATCCTCAGATAAATCGAAAAATTCTATCTCAGCTAATTGTCCCATTCGTTTTCTGCAGGTTGCTAAGGCCTTATAGCCCTTTGCGGTAATCTTTATTCTTTTAGATCTTTTATCTTCTGTGTCGTCATATTCAGTGATGTAGCCGATCTTTTTTAAACGGTTAAGCATATCTATACCTGTCGAAAGCTCAAATAAAGCATTGTAGATCGCCTCGGTTTTACGCGGCTCATTCAAACAATCAATCGAATTCAATAATGAAAATTCTTCTGAAGTATTTATTCCAGTGCCATCTGTTGCCTTAATCGCATATATGGAATGAAGCTTTACAATGCGATTAACTAGCCGCATTAGTTTAAAATCAATTGTTGTTGCCGGTGCTGATGGCGTGGTATTTTGATGTTTATTTCTCTGTTCACTTTTGCTCGCAAGGTAGTATCTGCAAAAATCTTCGAGGCTGCTGTTGGGATGCTTCTCATCAAAACTGGCCAATTCGGTAATTAGTTCAACTGCTTTAATCATACGTATTTACATCGGTTTCGTTGCAAATATACAAAATTTAGTTAAAAATATTTGTTTATTATATCGTAAACATAGTATATTTGTCAAATAAACATCGTAAACGATTAATAACACTTAAAACTTAAACTTATGAAAAGAATCATTAAATCCATCGTACTTCTGGGCTTTGCTCTACTATTCAGCAACCCACTTCTATCACAAGAGAAGAAAAC
>JBDSFC010000512.1:0-4848 GCA_039919745.1 Bacteroidia bacterium
ATAACAATGTTTACCTGGTTGCCTGAAGCAACAAAAGAATACCATACGTCTAATGCCGGTCCCGGTTGATTTCCGCCGGTTTGGCAATTTAATAAAGTAGTGTAAGGGTTAGGCGAAGTTGCGCCAATGGTTGTTCCGGCAACGTTAACGTTGGCGCCAACCCCTGTAGGACAGGCTGATGGTGCCGGTAGGGTGCCCAAATTCTGAGCTGTATTACAATTATCATTTGCGGGTATTTGAGCAAGCCCCCAAAAAGAAATAAAAGATAATAAAACGGAAAGAGTAAATTTCTTCATAGTGTCTGTTTTAATTTTTTGTCTTAAGATTTGGGTTGTTTGGATACAGTGCTATCAGAGTGCCTTCTGGCGTTAATTGAAATTTAGGCATTAAGTACCCTTTTACTTTTTCAGAGTAAGATGCGGGATTTATTTTTTTATCTAATATAAAAAGTTCATGTGCGGATACAAGAACAAACTTTAAACCGTTAGTAAATTCAAGCGTGTCAGCTGTTGATTTATATCTATAATTTTCCATGTTAGCTATTGAAATAGCTTTTTCATACGAAGCGATCTCATTTGAGAGAACATTGCCATTATGAATGATCTTAAAACTATTGTTTTGAGAAAAAATATTTCCATGAATAAAAACATAGAAACAAACGAAAAGAAAGATTTTTAGTTTCATTTTAATTTGTATTAAAGTTGTCAGTGAGTGTTTTGATAAATTTAAAGGTTTTTAATTCTCAGGCAGAATATTTCACTCAGTATTATGGCAGTTTTACTCAAACGCAGACGGTTTTATTAACTTTGGAATAAGTTACCAAAATCTAAAAATTTTTAGTTTGTGAGTGAAAAAAATATGGGATAGAATTATTTTTAAAATAAATGTAAATAAAAAAGCCTCTCGGTTTAGGAGAGGCTTTTTTAATAAAGGGGAAATCTAAAAGATTAAGCTAACTTAACGTTAACGGCGTTTAAGCCTTTTTTACCTTCCTGGATTTCAAATACTACATTGTCGTTTTCACGAATATCTTCTTTTAATCCTGATGCGTGTACAAAGATTTCTTGTCCACCGTCTTCTTTAATAAATCCGAAACCTTTTGCTTCGTTAAAGAATTTTACTACTCCTGTTTTCATTTTGTTGTTGTTTTTTGTTCCGGTCTTACCCAGAACTGGTTTATTATTTGTTTATTTATTTTTGTATCTGATTAATTAAATGGATGAGTAGATACAACCTCAATATTTTTCTTTATTAATTTATTTATGTCTTTTAAATATGGCATTTCTTCATGTGTACAAAACGACATTGCTACTCCCGATTCGCCTGCGCGCCCTGTTCTTCCAATACGGTGAACATAAGTTTCTGCCTGCTCAGGAATTTCGTAGTTAATTACGTGTGATAATTTATCTACATCAATTCCTCTCGATGCAATATCCGTGGCTACTAATATACGAATAGTTCTGTTCTTAAAACCTTTTAATGCTCTTTCTCTTGCACCTTGTGATTTATTTCCGTGAATTGCTTCCGCAGAAACACCCATGGCGTTAAGATCTTTGGCCACTTTATCGGCTCCACGCTTGGTACGCGTAAAAACCAAGGCATGTTCAATTTTACCGTTGCTTAGTACAAATTTTAATAAACCACGTTTATTTTCCTTTTTTACATAATATACGGTTTGGGTAACCAAAGTTGCTGTAGAAGAAACCGGCGTAACTGCCACACTAACAGGATCTTTTAAGATCGTATTAGCTAATTTCATAATATCCGGAGCAGCCGTAGCTGAGAAAAATAACGTTTGGCGTTTTGCCGGAAGCTTCGGAATGATCTTTTTAATATCATTAATAAAGCCCATATCCAACATACGATCCGCTTCATCCAACACAAAAAATTCAACATTGTGCAATTTCACAAATCCCTGGTTCATTAGATCTAATAAGCGACCTGGGGTTGCTATCAACACATCAACGCCTCTTCTAAGGTTGTTAACCTGCGGGCCTTGCGACACGCCACCAAAAATAGTGCAATGCGAAATTCCTAAATTATTACCATAAGCTGCAAAGTTTTCGCTTATTTGCGAAGCTAATTCGCGGGTTGGCGCTAAAATAAGCGCTTTAATAGTACGTGGGTTTTGATTTGTTTTTCTTTCTGATAATAATTGTAAAATAGGTAATGCAAATGCTGCTGTTTTACCTGTACCTGTTTGTGCGCAACCAAAAATATCTTTTCCTTCTAATATATGTGGGATGGATTGTTCCTGAATGGGGGTGGGCGTTGTATAACCCTTTTTGTCTAGAGCCAGGACTAGTGGCTTAATAAGTCTTAAATCTGAAAATGTCATTAATTGTTTTTTCGTTTATAAATTTACACGCATGATTTTTCGTCACGCATTTTTTGTTTGATCTAAGAAAAGTGTAAAGTTGAATCGAATTGCAATTAAGGTGTTACAAACGTGATTGAGATACAATCTTCTAAAGAAGTGCACAAATATACACATTTTATTAACAATCCAAAATTATATTTTGCGTTTTTTTGTTAATTGTTGGGGAATTAGGGTTGTAAGCCTTTGATAACAATGGATTTGAGTATTAATTTCAAATAGATTTATCCGTCTTATATTTTTTTGGGCGCCCGGGCGGGCTTTACGCTACAATCTTTTTAGCAGAAAAAGCTAAAAAGGATTTTCGCTGCAATCCCTGGCGCAATTATCGTATATATGTGAATGTTGCGACAGTTATTACGAGAAAAAAGAGTTGGATGTTATTGATTGTCCCAGATGGACAAAATATTTTAGAAGAAATTAAAAAAGAGATTTTACGGCTCCAGAGGAGTCGAACTTTATGTAAGGTTTTGCCTCTCCGAGGCAACAAGATCGGTTTATAGGTTTTTTATAAATGTTTGGTTCCTCCAGAACCTTAGTATTAAAGAATTACAAAATTTGGAAGAGCAGGTGGTATTATAATTAATTACTCTTTAATCATCAATTCACTGTTATTTGTCCACATAGCAAAATAAGGACTTTTATTTTCAACTCGTTTAACCATCAAGAAAAATGGTTTATCAAATACCATTTTTTTAGGTTTCGGTTTTTCTTCATCCTCTTCTTCCATTGCTGCTGCAACCATCGCTTCACTTTCTATTTCAGCACCACTTTCATCTAAGCAAAAAGCGGTTCTTTGCCACATACTTTCAATTTGAAATTTTTTTGAATTAGTTTGAAAAACATTTTGTTCAATGTTCTTATAATTTGTTTCGATATTAAATTTAAATTTTGGAATGATAATGTCATCATTTACTGTTAAAAAATATTTCCAATTTAATTTTTCATTTTTTCCTTCCTTCAAGCCGATTTTTATATTGTCTTCAATTTTTGAAATAACTTGCCCCATAGTGGTAAAAATTTCTTTGGATTTAAATAAAATTATTTCATGACAAGTGTCTTTTGGTGAAAGTTTAATAATAAAATTATCATCATTCTTGTAATAAAGAATTTGAATTATTTTAGATATTTGTATGTCGCGTACAAAATCTTGTTCAAGGTCTTTTCCTAGATTGCCAAAAGAAGCAACATCTGATTTATCAAATAATAGTTTATTATTAAAACTGGTAAGTTTTATTTCAAACGGTAAAGATTTCTTAAACTCTGCTTTAGCTTGAATTAAACCATCATGAATTTCCCCGGAGGCGGAATATTCATTTTCTTTTAAAACATCAATATAAGAAGTGGAATTATTTAATAAGATTAGATCATTAAATCTCTCTTCAATTTTTAAAGGAGCCTGAATTATATTTTTCACTTTATCCCAAGCAAATAATAGAGTGGCACAGTAAATTGAATTTTTTTTATTTGAGATCTTATTTTGAAGTGTTGGTAAAAAATCAGTCTTTTGGTAATCTGTTAAATTTTTTGCAATAGGGAAAATACCCTTATCCAGTAACGTATCCTTAAGCATGCCAGCATCAGTTGTAGAGACAGAATTTCTACAACCGAAAAAAAGCGATAATGAAATTAATAATAAATAAGAAAAAATGTTTTTCGTTAAGTCAAAAATCACTTCTTACCCCCCTTCAACAACTCCTCAACTGCTTTCTCCAATTGTTGATCTTTTCCTTTTAATGCAAATTTTGGATCCAGGGTTTGTTTAATATCCGGTTCTAATTGCGTGTTCTCATAATATTTGCCGTTTCCATCAACAACACCCACTTGCGGGATACCAAACGTTAATTCTTTATCCTGTAAATTTTCCCACCAAACCGCAGTGCCTGTGCCTGGTACAGGCATACCAATTAATTTACCAATGTTTAAGGTTTTATAAACTACAGGGAACATATGTGCATCAGAATAATTGCCTTCGCTAATTAATACTGCTGATGGTCTTCTCCATTTGCTTCCCGGCTCTTCACCAATTTTACGTTCGCGTGGAATAAAATCAATGTATTTTTTTCCTGATAAAAATGTTGCAAGGTCATCATGCAACCAACCACCGCCATTAAAACGGGTATCAACAATTAAAGCATCCTTATTAATGTATTTACCTTGTACTTGTTCGTAGAATGCCCTGAAACCTTCGTTATCCATGGCCCTTACATGCATAAAGCCTAATTTACCACCCGACAATTTTTCTGTTTCTTCCTGGCGTTTTTTGATCCAGCGTTGATACAATAATTCGTTTTGCTCACCTAAAGTAATTGGTTTAATGGTTTCATCCCAACGTTTCCCGGTTTGACTATCAAACAAACTCAACAAAATTGTTTTGTGTGCTTTGCGATTTAATAATTCCCAATAGCTTACTTTTTTATGATCAATTATTTCGCCGTCAATTTTTTCAATTAAAACACCTGCTTTAATAG
>JBDSFC010000384.1:0-4261 GCA_039919745.1 Bacteroidia bacterium
CACATGGCATTATCGTATACAATCACTTCGTGAAACTCTCTTGCCTGCCATGGTGCCTGGTGTGTTACAAGAGTCCAGTTAACTCCGTCTGTACTGTTCCAAACATCGTTGTAATATTTTCTATCCCAGTTATATGTACCCCCTCCAATAATCCACATTTTGTTATCAAACACCAAAACGTTACTAATCTGACCTCGTGGATTCCAAGCTGCAGAATCTGTCACCAAGTTCCAGTTAATTCCATCTGTACTGTTCCAAACATCATTGTATTCCGCATCTAAATAATTTCCCCAACCTATGATCTGCTGTCCTCCCATTACCCATATTTTATTATCAAACGAGCATGTCATATGAGTCATACGTTTCCCCCAAGGCACCGAATCACATATTTTGGTCCAGTTAATGCCATCATTACTATTCCAAATATCTTTTTGAAAATGGCCTTGAACCCCATCCCCACCAATTACCCACATTTTATCGTTATAAATAAGGCCACCAAAACAATGACGGGTTTCCCATGCAGCTGTGTCGAGCATTGTCCAGTTATTTCCATCAGTAGATTGCCAAACCTCATTAGTTGTTACGTGCGGATAGTTATAAGGATCCGTAGGGTTCCAGCCACCCATTAAAAACATTTTATCATGGTACGAATATCCTCTTACACCATCGCGAACAGAAAATGCATTGTTGGAATTAACCAATTGCCATTTATATTTACTGATTAAAAATTTGTTACTTACCGCGTATTTTGTTGGGTTATTTATATCAGTAATTTTTATAAAACATTCGGCGCCCGGCATATTTGGCGCAATCCAGGTATATTGTAAAGTGCTAACATTTATATTATTAGCAATCATTTGCCATGTTACCCCATTATTAATAGAGTATTGGATTTTTACAGTATCATATCCAAAGGCATTTGCCCAGTTAATTTTAACAGTATCATTAATAAAGTAAGAATCGGTGATTTTAGGAGAGATAATATAAGGCGTTGTATTAGAATTATATACTATGTTGTTGATTTCCGCGCTTGTAATTGCGCGATTATAGATAATAAGATCATCTATATCGCCATAAAATGGAAAAAAAGAACCGCTTAATGTAATAGAATTATTCAATCCGATGGTACCTAAATAATTTGTAGTATTGGCCGATAATATTCCGTCTAAATAAAGCTCCACCACTCCTCCGCTTCTTATCATTAATATATTGTGCCATAAATTATTTGTATACATACCCGCAATACCGTCTCCTAAATTATTATTTCCTGCACTGTTCCAAAATCCCAGAACTCCGTGGCTTGTAATACCTACCCCATCATTTAATATAACATTTAAATTTGTTTGAAAAAGCCCATTGTCATTTAGGTTTAAAACATCCATTCGGTCGCCGAAATTTGATTTCATCCAAAATGAAATAGTAAAACTACTGTCGAATGGAGTATAAAAAGATGGCGGTATGGTTATAATATCGCTGTTATTGGCAAAATGGTATGCGGAATTAGGATTTCCTTCTCTATCCTTGGTTAAACCAACGCCATTTAAACTTGCATTATTGCCATTTCCGGAAAGATCGTTAGCGTTTCCGTTAAAAGGCCAATAACCCACTAATGAATTGGAAGATAAATAGGCCGGGATCTGAGAAATACCATTAATTGAGGTTATTAAAATAAAAATTAGGATTAGGACTTTAACTTTTCCGTTTAAAGCGCTTGGCATATTTTTTTTAAGTATTATCATGACAAATATTTTTTTTCAAAGAACGGCCTGTTTTAAAAAAATATCCATCGTGTTATTACTTTAATATTAATTATGTAAGATTTTTGAAAAAATTGTAAATTAAAAAAGTTCGCAAAACGAACTTTTTAACATTTAATTTTTAGAGAGCCGCCAAACCTTGTGTTCAACGACATTTCATCTACTTAAATATTTAAATTTTTCTAGCTAAAAAAAGGGTTGGAATGCTTGTTTTGATTTAATATTTGTTTAAATTTACCTAACAGCGCCCTATTTTTTTGAAAAAGAACTTTTATGATCAAACTAAAGCAGGTAATAACTCAATTAAGTAATGAGGATTTTGAAAGGATTGGTGAGTCCTTTAAAAAAACAAAGGCAGATAATTATTCTTTACTTTTTCAATCATATCGTGATGGCAGTATAATTGATACTGAAATAATATCGCAACTCAAGATCACATCCAATTCTTTTTATGTTTTAAAATCCAGGCTTTTTGATAAGATCCAGGAACATTTATCGGTAGATGTATTCAGTACTCAGGAGAGCCTGATCAAACAGTTACTGCAGGTGCCGGAAGTGTGTTTTAACATGCCGCGTGAAACGGCAGTTGCTTTTTTATACAAACTTGAAAAGGAATTACTGAAATTCGATCTGCACAATGATCTGCTTGTAGTTTACAGTGCATTAAAAAAGATGCATCTATACTCCGAAAAATATTTTCACTATTCGCAGCTTTATAATAAACATACTGCGCTTGGCCTATCACTCGAAAAAGCAGAAGAAATATTGGGGAACTTTAACCGTATACTTGGGCAGTACAATTTTGCACGGAGCCAGCAACACTTGGATACCTTATATTTCCTTAAAAATGAAATTGCTAATTTATACTCCTTAAATCCTTCACGCCAGATCGAGATCATAAAATATTTTATTGACCTGCAACTCATTATTTTTTGTGAAGAAAGTAAAAGTCTTGGCATCTCAACTGCGGAAATAATACAAAACGCAAGGAAAGTATTTTCCGAGCTACCGGAAACATCAGGGCAAAAAAAATGGGAACTTGCCCTGGATTATCTTTCGTTTGAATATTACTTCTCTATTTCAGAATATAAAACCGCTTTAAATTTTTATGAAAAAGTAAATGAAAATTTAAACAACCTGCTTTTATACAATAATATTAGCCTTACTTCTAAATTTTTAACTTCAAAAATAAAATTTTGTGAAGAGTTTGAAAGGGCAGACGATCTGGCAATAGATCCTAAAAAATCAGAAATGCTATTTGATCCGGATGATAGTCATGCAAAAGTATTAATTGCAGTATACTATTCGATGATCTATTTTAAACAAAAGAATTTCAAAGAGGCCGTTAATCATTTAAATGCTATTTTGAATAATTTTAGTTTTAAAGATTTTTTTCATGAAAGTATAAACGTAAAATTAACTTTAGCTTATTTTTATCTTGTTCAAAAAGAATTTGACCTTGTAGAATTAACATTGAAAAGTGTTTCGCGGAAGATCAAATCAGAACAAATAGAAAAATATTACCATGTTCTACATTTAATAAAGATCTTTGAATCGGAAATGAATAATACGGGCAATACAAAAGCATTGGCAAAGAACAAAGATCTTTTTACACTTTTTATGGCCAACAATAATAAGAGTAATGAGGTTTTAACGCATTTAATCCCTGAATTGAAAAAGAAATATAAATAACATTAAAAGTATTTCGTCATTGCTTCAGTCGTTCCTCCTTTGTAATGACGGTTATATTTTCCAGATTGTTTTTTGTCATTCATGCCATGGTCCGGAACCTTAGCCCTCAAACTATTTTAGCACTAAGGTTCTGAATCAAGTTCAGAATGACGGCTTATTGTTGCCAACTGATTTGAAATGAATTAAAGCTTATCCAGCATGTCCTGTGTTAAGGGCTTATTTAAGAAAGTAATATCCAGTTTTATTTCGGAAGCTTTTCTTTTATCTTCAGGATTGACCGATGATGTTAAAATAACCAACTTCAATTCTTTTAACTTCTCCGGCAATTTGTTTTTTAAATTCTCTATGAATTGAAAGCCATCCATCATTGGCATATTCAGATCGACAAAAATTATTTCCGGGAAAATATTTACGCTCTCAGTGCTTGAAATAGATAAGTTACTTAAAAATTCAAGGGCGCTTTTGCTGCCGGTGTTAACATAAATTTTGTTTGCAAAATGATTTGCTTCGATTATTTTTTGATTAATGAAATTATCCAATTCATTATCATCAAGCAACATTACATATTTATATCTGTACTGAGGATCTTTTCTTTTCATGCTATTCGTTTTTATTTTGTTCGTTCAGTCTATTCATACTAATTTATGAATAATTTTAAAAATTTCCTCATTTTATTTGGTTTAAGATCGAATTTCTAATTAATTATTTTCGTTTGCATAGCAAACATTACAATACCTATTGTTGTTTTAGTGCCTATTTTGGTAAAAATGTTATTCTTGTGATTATCAACCGTTCTGGCGCTTATAAAAAGG
>JBDSFC010000567.1:0-4162 GCA_039919745.1 Bacteroidia bacterium
AAACAAAATGTGTTTGATGATTTTATTGCTGCCTGTGATTATTTAGTAACGAATAAATATACTTCGTATAATAAAATAGCAATTCATGGTCGCAGTAACGGTGGTTTATTAATTGGTGCTGTTATGACACAACGTCCTGATATTTGTAAAGTAGCTTTACCAACTGTTGGTGTTTTAGATATGTTACGCTTTCATTTATTTACAATTGGCCGCGCATGGACAGTTGATTATGGATGCAGTGATAATAAAAACGAATTTGCTTGTTTGTACAAATATTCTCCTTTGCATAATGTAAAAGAAATTAAATATCCAGCAACAATGATATTAACCGGAGATCATGATGACAGGGTTGTGCCTGCACACTCGTTTAAATTTGCAGCTACATTACAGGAAAAGAATAAAAGTGATAATCCTATGTTGATTAGGATAGATGTTAACGCCGGGCATGGTGCAGGTAAACCAACTGCAAAACAAATTGATGAATTTGGTGACATGTGGAGTTTTGTATTTTATAATTTAGGAATGACCATTAATTAATAAAAAATAAAATGAGAAAAATTATTTTAGCAGTATTGATAACGTTTAGCTTTAATGCTATTAATGCACAAACTTTAAAATACCATAAAGTGTTAATGCAAGGTGATGAAAACCTTGTGAGAACATTATTGCAATTAGGTATAACTATTGATCATAGTGATGTGCAGGATGATGGCATTGCAGCCGAGATCAGTGAGTCCGAATTACAGGTTTTAAAAGCCAATGGTGTAAAACATAAAATATTAATTTATGACCTTGCTAAATTTTATGAGGCCCGTAATAAGGCAGATGTATCTTCCCGTACAATGGCTGCAGGTGTTTGTAATGCACAAAATATTGCAAAGCCAACGCATTTTCATTTAGGCACTATGGGTGGCTATTTTACATGGAATGAAATGAAACAAATTTTGGACAGTATGGCTTTATTGTATCCGAATTTAATTTCTGTTAAACAACCTTTAAGTATGCAGAGTATTGAAGGCCGTGATATTTATTGGGTTAAAATAAGTGATAACCCAAATGTAGATGAAACTGAACCGGAATTATTATATACATCATTACACCACGCTCGTGAGGCTGCCAGTTTATCACAACTTATTTTTTATATGTGGTATTTATTAGAGAACTATGCTACCAATCCTGATGTTCAGGCAACGTTGGATAATACAGAATTATTTTTTGTGCCATGTGTTAATCCTGATGGATATGTTTACAATCAAACTACCAATCCAAATGGTGGTGGTATGTGGCGTAAGAACAGAAGAAATAACGGTTCAACATTTGGTGTTGATCTTAACAGGAACTACGGGTACAATTGGGGTTATGATAATACAGGTTCATCACCAACCAGCAGTAGTGATACATACAGAGGCACTGCGGGTTTTAGCGAACCGGAAACACAAGCAATAAGAGATTTTTGTATTGCCCGCCAATTTGCTACCGCTTTAAATGCACATACATACAGTAACGATCTTATTTATCCATGGGGTTATTTACCAAGTATCTATACTCCTGATAGTGCAACGTTTGTAAACTGGTCGGTTCTGTTAACGCAAGACAGTCGTTTCTTGTATGGGACGGGTGATCAAACTGTAAATTATGTTACCAATGGTGATAGTGATGATTGGATGTACGGCGAACAAACTACTAAAAACAAAATTTTATCTATGACACCTGAAGCAGGTTCTGCATCAGATGGGTTTTGGCCGGCTTCATCAAGGATCATTGATATTTGCAAAACAACATTTACGCAAAATTATAATTTGGCAAAACTGGTTGGTAAATATGCTGTGGCAAGAGATGCGCGCGATAAATTTTTAAGCGGTAACGGTTATTTAAATTATAATATACAACGTTTAGGATTACAACCTGCAACCTTTACAGTTTCTATTGCGCTGGTTGGTACAGATATTTCTTCGGTTGGGTCGCCAAAAGTATATTCAACTTTAACACAAAACCAAACATTAAACGATTCAATTTCTTTTACATTAAATACTGGTTTAACTCCTGGCCAAACTGTAAAGTATGCTATTGCGCTTAACAATGGTAATTTTGTGAGATTAGATACAGTTACTAAAGTGTATGGTACACCAATAACTTTAGTTTATGATAACGGAAGTTCAACAGCAACAAACTATACCACATCCGGCACATGGGGTTTAAGCACAACAAAATTTGTTTCGCCACCAAACAGTATTACAGATAGCCCAACAGGTAATTATACAAGTAATCAAACAAAATCCATTACTCTAAAAAACCCGATGGTTCTAACTAACGCAGTGTACGCACATTTACAATATTACACACGTTTTGAATTAGAGAAAGATGGAGATAAAGCACAGATCTTAATTACAACAAATAATGGAACAACATGGACACCTTTATGTGGACGATACGAAACATCACCGGCGTCTAACGGCGGAACTATTCCTTTATATGATGGTTTACAGGATGGCTTTGTAAAAGAAGATATTGATCTGTCTCTATATCTTGGACAAACTATTAAAGTAAGATTTTTATTTAATACAGATCCAAGCGTAAATAAAGATGGTTTTTATTTTGATGATCTTTGGATCCGTGTTATTGCTTCGGGACCAGTTGGTGTAGTTAAAAATATTTTAATTGGCGATAATATTGTATTAAGCCCAAATCCATCTAACGGTAATTTTAATTTAGCAAACCCGGATGGTATTGCTGTTGATGTAACGGTTTGTAATTCGTTAGGACAATTGGTTTATAAACAACAAAATAATACGGCTTTAAATTCAAATATTAATATTGAGAACCAGGCCGCAGGTATTTACTTCGTAAAATTAAAAGCGGGTGGAGAAGAAGTAGTGAAGAAAATTGTAGTTGAAAAATAGTAATCTCAATTATAAAGTCACGTTGAGCGGAGTCGAAACGCAGTAGAAATTTAATTAAGCTTCTCGACTGCGCTCGATTGACAACCTTTACTTTATAACCTCTCTTCCTAAAAGCTTATTAACACGGCCTTTCAGGATATCCAGGCGTCTTATTTCTTCCAGTATTTCTATAGATTCCTCGTAAGAAATTGTTTTTAACGATTCGCGAATAGAAGAGATGTATGAATTTAATTTCCTGCTTTTAAAACTAAATAAAGTTTTTTCTGCATCTTTTTTAGCAAGGTCAATTTCTTTTGGAACGATCACACCAAAGTTGATCCATTTAGGACTAACTTCATGTTTATCTATTACATAATTAACAGCAAAACTGCTAATGATAGGATCGGCCGATTGTAAAAAATGTTTAACGTCCGGCAAACGGTGATCTTTTAACTGTTCAATATATTCATCTAAAACAGTTTTATATAATGGGTTTTCGTAAGCGATCTCATCGCGCCACAATTCAAAAATAATAAATTCACCTAAAGTAATTTCAAGCTCATGCTCAACGTTTACCTCGTCTTCAGCTTGTGTGGTGATTAAAATGTTCCCGTATTTAATTAAAAGAACTAATAACCTTTCTTCTTCGGCATCAAAATTAAAAGTTTCTTTTTCAACTTTACTTTCAAGTAATAATTCGCTTTCTAAAGTATCTTCCGTTGGTGTAAAATTGGCTGTTGCATCCTGCACATTTGTACCGGCCTTCTTGGCAGCGCTTTTTCTACGGAGTTTATTTACCTCTAACTGAAGAATAGATTCTTCTATCGCCATAATATTGGAGCATTCTTTTATATAAATGCTCCTGATAATATTATCCGGAATTAAGGCAATGCTCTCAACAATATCTTTAATAACACCGGCGCGTTTAATAGGATCGTTCTGCGTTTCGGTACTTAATTTTTTCGCTTTAAAATATAAAAAGTCCTGCGTGTTATTGTGAATGTAATCTTTAAATTCCTGTATGGTTACTTTTCTACTGTATGAATCCGGATCATCATTATCAGGAAACAACAGCAGTTTTACATTCATTCCTTCCTCTAGAATTAAAGGAATGGCACGATTACTGGCCTTTTGCCCCGCCTCATCACCATCATATAAAACAACAATGTTATTTGTAAAACGGTGAATGGATTTTATTTGTTCAACCGTTAAAGATGTACCACTGGATGCTACTACATTTTCTATTCCAGCCTGGTGCATGGCGATCACATCCATATAACCTT
>JBDSFC010000590.1:0-2828 GCA_039919745.1 Bacteroidia bacterium
AGCATTGGTAAATTTGGTGGAGAAACGGATAACTGGGTTTGGCCAAGACACAATGCAGACTTTAGCATGTTCAGGATCTATGCTAATAAAGATAACAAACCCGCTGATTTTAATGCAGACAATAAACCATTTGTGCCCATTTCTTCTTTTCCTATTTCATTAAAAGGGGCAGAGAAGGGTGATTTTACTATGGTGTATGGTTTTCCGGGAAGAACACAGGAATATTTAACCTCTTATGCCGTTGATCTTTTGATTAATCAACAAGATCCAATTCGTGTTAGTCTTCGTGAAAAACGTTTAAATATTATGGACGCAGACATGAAAAGGAATGATACACTGCGTTTAATGTACACCGCTAAATACGCGGGTGTAGCCAACTATCATAAAAAATGGAATGGTGAAATGCAGGGTTTAAAAAAATCAGACGCAGTTAATAAAAAGAAAAAACAGGAAGCGGATTTTTTAGCGCTTGTTGCAAACGACCCTGCTAAAAAAGAAAAATACACCAACCTTTTCAACGAATTTAAAAATACTTACCGCGAATATGCGCCCTTAAGCAAACAATACGATTATTTTACAGAATGTTTATGGGGTATTGACGCTTTTAAATTGTCAGCTGGTTTTATGCCGGTGTTTGCTGAGTTAAAACGCAAACAACAGGGTAAAGACAATAAATTTGATGCTGTATTTAAAGACGTAAAACCTATACTTCCTTTTAAAAATTTTAATAAGGAAACTGATCGTAAGCTTTGTAAGGCCATGCTGGAAGTATACATTGCTAATACTGATCGTGAGTTTGTGCCACGCTTTTTAGATTCTCTTTTAACAGTGCACAATGGTAATGTAGCGGCTTTAACAGATTTTTTATACAATAACTCAAGTTTTATTGATAATGAAAAAGCGAAAATAATGTTCAGTGATTTTGAAAAAAATGCAGCGCTGTATGAAAGAGATCCAATGTATTTATTGGCATCAAGTATTTTAATTCATTATCAAAAAACGGTTATTCCGCAAATAGGATATTATGATCGTCAGATAAACGAATTGCAAAAAACATACATGAAAGGTTTGATGGAAAATGTTAAGAATAAAACATTTTACCCGGATGCTAATAGTACACTGCGTGTAACTTATGGCAAAGTAGCTGACTATATGCCAAAAGACGGCGTGCAAAATTTGCATTATACAACCATTGATGGCATGGTAGAAAAAAATCAAACAGGTCTTGAAGACTTTTATGTGAAGCCGCGCTTATTGGAATTATATGAGAAAAAAGATTTTGGCCAATACGTTGATAAGGATGGAAAATTAAGAATTGCTTTTACAGGCAGTAATCACACAACTGGTGGTAATAGTGGAAGCCCTGTAATTAATGCCAACGGTGAATTAATAGGTACCAATTTTGACAGAAACTGGGAAGGTACGATGAGCGATGTAATGTACAACGGTAATTTTTGCCGCAACATTGTTTTAGATGTTCGCTTTACTTTATGGATGGTAGATAAATATGCCGGAGCCGGTTATTTATTGAACGAGATGAAACTTATAAAGTAATAAATTACTATTCTCTTAATTTTATAGATCTTTTATTTTTTTAATTTGGGCGTGTCCTTGTGCTTGTTTTGTCAATAAAAGCACAAGGCCGGGCTCCTGCGGGGTACGCTTCGCTCCCGCACTTCACTTCGTTGCGCACCAGGCCCTTCGTATCCCTCACGCATGCTATACGTGCAACTGCGTGAGCGATTGTAGCGAAAAGGCTAGCAAAATGAGGACTTGTAGCCCTTCGACTTCGCTCAGGATAAACTACAAGCGCGACCCGAAGGGGCACGCCCAAAAAATAATTTCTTTTAGTTTGCTAAAAGATATTCTCTAAACTGTTTGATGTTTTTAAATAGTTTTAGAAAAGCATGTAGGGATATGTTTAACCGGAAAATTTACAGAATTAGCAATAAAACATTTTTGATTAGCAAGGTGGTGTAAACTATTTGCTTTTTCAATATGATCTGCATTCGTGATCGTTACTGTTGGATGCAATGTTACTTCTTTAAATTGGCCACCACCCCCTTCATTCTCCTGCATAATTCCTTCAGCGTTATCTACATAATCAGTTACTGTAATACCATTATCTGCGCAAATATGTAAATACCAAAGCATGTGGCACTCTGATAAAGCAGATAATAAAAGATCTTCAGGGTTATGTTTTGTGCCGTCTCCACGAAAAGGTGTATCGGATGAAGCCATAATATCAACCTTATTTTTTATAGAAATAATATGATCTCTGCTATAATATCTTGCATCAATAGTTCCTTGTCCTAAATTTCCTGTCCACGTAACTGTACTTTTGTAATGATGTTCTTTTTTCATTTTAAAATTATTTAATAGGCATTTGCATTTTAGCTTTATTTATTTGCCCACCGTTGAGTAATTTAATATAAACAGGAATGGAAATTTTATCTCCGGGCTTTTTCTTTTTAATAGCAGGCGTCTCAACCCCAAGCCAATTACCACTTTTGCACCAACCGGTAATTTCGCCACCGTCAACAATTAATTTTGCGCCGGGCTCCAATTTTATTTTTCCATTAATAGCCATAGCTATTTTACATTTTACGGTAAGCGTGACTCCGGTCTTAACAAGAATATCGTTATACATTTGAATGTCAAAATCCCAATCTTCACTTTTAGAAATGATCCATGTTTTTTTATGATCACTTTCCATATCTTTTGCAAACTGCCTTAAATTACGGCCAATGTTAGAATTTAAATGCATGCTCCGGATCCTTCTGCCCATTTGCAATGGCGACATCCACAAATTATAACGTTGTCCACCC
>JBDSFC010000626.1:0-2927 GCA_039919745.1 Bacteroidia bacterium
CTATAAATAATTGCCTATTAACCCAACCTTTGGTAAATACCCAACGTATTTATTAGTAGGTAAACAATTTTTGCTGTTCTTAAGTTCTGTGTTAAGTTCTGTGTTTAAAGAGTAAAATCCCTTCTGCTTGTGTTTGCTGAAGGGATTTTTTTTATCCCCAAAAAAGCCTAGTTTTGTAAAGAATGAAAATGTTAAAAACGCTCCTTTCAGCCACTTTATTGCTAACTATTAGCATTGTAGCTTTTCGCTTTTTATTTTTCATCTCTTATATTCAGTCCCAAAAATCAGATTTCAGAAAACAATTAATTTTTGATGAAACTAAACAGGTAGTTGAACTTACATTTTCATCAGAAGATATTTTTATTGATAAAAATGGTTTCGAATGGAAAGAAAATAACAATGAATTAGTAATTAACGGTGCCTACTATGAAGTGATCTCTGTTGTTATGGGAAAGAATGAGGTAGTTGTAAAAATAATCGCTGATGAGGCAGAAGACGACCTGTTTCAACATTATTTTTGTTTAAATAAGGAAAGTAAAAATGGATATCTTGAACTAATAAAGCTACTTTTAAATTTCACTTACATACATAACGATCATTCGTCATTTAGTATTCCAAATATTGCAACAATCAGATCAACAATTCACAGCAAGGTCCAATTCCTGGATCAGCATTATTTTTTAAAGCAGATCAAGCCACCACAATTCGCCTGATCCCATCTTTCAATTTTTTATCAATTATTATTTATTAATTGTTCTGTTAAGCGGAACAAAATTTTATTTTTTTAAACCCCAATCAAAATGAAAACAAACATCATTAAAATAGCATTTATTGCATTAATTGCAACTACAGTAATTTCTTCATGCAGTAAGTATGCAGATGGACCTAAATTTAGTTTGTTAACCAAAAAAGCAAGGTTATGTAACGAATGGAGTATAGAATCTGTTAGCACAAACGGAAACGACCAAACAGCAGCTTATAAAACTTTGGTTGGCGATAATTATGTTTTGGATATTGAAAAGAACGGCACATATAAAGTAAGCGGTAATTTTACGGATGACGGAACCTGGAAATTAGGTGAAGACAAAGATGATGTGTATTTCATGTCAAGTAAATCAGGTGCTATGGAACAAGCTAACAGGATACTTCGTTTAAAGTCTAAAGAACTTTGGTTAAGAACAACTGCTTCAAATGGCGATAAAACAATTATCAAATACAAACAATAAAGTTAATTGCGGGCGTTAAACCTCTTTTAATGTTTAAGAACATAAAAATAATTACTACCATAATTGCAATTTGCATCTCCGGTTTAACTATTGCTCAAAATAGTTTACGAGGTGCTGTCACGTCAATTATTGATGATAAACCAATTCCAGGTGTAATTGTAAATTTGCCGGAACTAAATGCTCAAACCGAAACAGATAGTTCAGGTACGTTTAGTTTTAAAAACATTGCAAAAGGATATTATCAATTGCAGGTAATAAAATTTGGTTACGCGCATTTTACAGCAAGGGTTTTTATAAATGATTCCAGCATCACAAAAAACGTTCAGATTAAACCCGATCCAAATTATCTGAATGAAATTGTTGTTTATGGTGATCAGCAATCAAAAAGATCCGAAACATCAAATACAATAGATGTGCTTGATGCTAAAACCATGCGTGAATTAGGTGCTTTATCTTTAAGTGATGGTATTGCAAAACTTCCCGGAGTTAACCAGCTTAGTACTGGTGCAGGAATATCCAAACCTGTAATACGGGGTTTATTTGGTAACAGAATTCAAACTGTTTTATTGGGAATGCGTTTTGATAATCAACAATGGCAGGATGAACATGGTTTAGGTTTAACAGATATTGGTGTAGACAGGATAGAAATAATTAAAGGGCCTTCGTCTCTTTTTTACGGTAGCGAAGCAATGGGCGGCGTTTTAAATATCATTAACGAAAAAAATGCGCCCGTTGGTAAAACGCAGGCAGATGTTTCTTCACGTTTTTTTTCTAATACCTATGGATATTCAGTAGACGCAGGGGTTAAACGAAGCACGCAAAAAATAAACTGGGGTATTAGGTTGGGAACAGAATCTCATGCAGATTATAGTGATGGAAATAATATGCGCATTTTAAACTCAAGATTTGGAGGTTATGTTGGTAAAGCATCTTTGGGTTTTAGACATAAGCGTTGGATAAATGAGAATACATATATGTTTGCGCAAAACAGTTTTGGTTTTTTAATGGATGCTTACCAGGTTTATGATAAAGCAGATGATAGATTATCACGTAGTTTTGAAAGGCCACATCATACTGTGGTCATCAATATGTTCACTTCACAAAACACCTTCTTATTAAATGCATCAAAACTGAAAATTAATCTTGGTTTTCATTCCAATAACAGGCAGGAGCAGGAAGGGGCCAGTGGTATAAGCCTTGATATGGTTCTGGATACTTACACAGGTTTAATAAACTGGACAAAAGATTTTAATGAAACCACACAGTTGGTTATTGGCTCTCAAAATCAATTTCAAACAAATTTAAATAACGGTTCGCGCATTATTGTACCAAATGCTAATTTATTTGAATCGTCTTTATTTTCATATTTAAAAAAACATTATAAATATATTGTTATTGAAGGTGGCATTCGTTATGATTATAAAGATATTCAAACGCTACCAACTGGTGTATTAAATTCTGGCAGTCCTTACAACCCCGGTACAAAAGTTATTCCTACAAATAAAAATTACAGTACTGTTAATGGGGCGCTTGGTGCAAGTGTCTTTGATACAAAACATATTAACGTAAAATTAAATGTTTCATCCGGTTATCGCGGGCCAAATTTAGCTGAATTATCATCTAACGGACTTCACGAGGGAAGTTTAAGATATGAACTTGGAAACATTGATCTGAAAGTAGAACAAAATATTTGTACCGATA
>JBDSFC010000007.1:0-4080 GCA_039919745.1 Bacteroidia bacterium
TGCCCCAATTACAATTGCCGTTTTCACACTTAAATATACGGCAAATAAGTATTGATGGTTTTATATATGTATTTTTATATTATTAACTGACTGTTTCTAGCTAATTGATAATCATTTTATTAGGCTAAAAATCCGTTTCCGTAAATCCTAAATAGCGGCTTTTACGTATATAAGTTAAACAAGTAGTGCGCAAATCTGTTTTAATTCAGTTATGTCCGTTTATTATCTTTTCATTGATCACTTTACCCTTTGCATTTGTAAGGTTTCATTGATTTAATCGTATATTTCTAAAACACAATTGGCGAAAAAGCAAACATACACGCAAGACGAACTTATTAACCTGATAAGGCAGCGCAATCAAAAGGCGTTTACTTTTTTATATGATAATTACTCTAAAGCTTTATTTGGAGTAATTAATTCCATTGTAAATGATCAGGAGGAATCTGAAGACGTTTTACAAAACACCTTTGTAAAGATCTGGAATAACTTTGCCAGTTATGACGAAGCAAAAGGTCGTTTATATACCTGGATGTTGAATATTGCCAGGAATATGGCTATTGACAGCACGCGTTCAAAGCACGAAAAAATAAAATCAAAAATCCAAAGTACAAACGATACCGTATATCAAAAGAATAATTTACAATTTACGGACGTTGCACATGAAGCCATTGGCATAAAAACCATTTTAAATACATTAAAAGAAGAACATAAAATAATAATTGACCTTGCTTATTTTGAAGGATACACACAAGAAGAGATCTCAAAAAAATTGAACTTACCTCTTGGTACAGTAAAAACAAAAGTAAGGCAAGCGATACTCACATTAAGGGATCTAACAAAAAAGGAATTTTTACAGTGAATGTAAACGAAATCATATCATCCGGCTTATTAGAAAGCTACGTATTAGGCACAGCTACTGCCTGGGAGAATGACCTTGTTCATGACCTGTGTGCCAAAGACCCTTCTTTATTAAAGGAAATAGAATTAATTGAAGAAGCGCTGATCAATTATTCTGCCAAAGCCTCAGGATCAATTAATGCAGATCTCAAAAATAAGATCAGCTCAAAATTATTTTCCAATAACAAAGGTTTGAATGCACCTAACGAAGCCGTTATTATTCCATTAAAAGATCAAAGTAAAACCATCCGTTTATATAAATTAGGAATTGTCGCAAGTATAATTTTCTTCATCACAAGTATCTTTTATATTTTTTCACTTAATCAAAAAATACATGGCTTAAGCGGTGAGCTAGCAAAAACAAACTCTTCAAAAACTACATTAGAAGAACAATTAAATACACAGCAAACGGCGCTTGTTGTTGCCAATTCAGAATTACAAATTTTATCAGATCCACAAATAAAAACCATTGCGTTAAAAGGAATGAATTCTTTGGCTTCCAATTCTGCTTTAGTACATTGGAATCCTGAAAACAATGCGGTTTACTTTCATTCAGCAATATTGCCAACAGCACCAAATTCCAAACAATATCAATTATGGGCAATTATAGATGGCAAACCGGTTGATGCAGGAATGATAAATCTTACAAGCGATACTACTTTTCAGAAAATGAAATCTATAAAAGGGGCGCAGGCTTTTGCTGTTACTATTGAAAATACCGGCGGTAGCGTAACACCAACAATGGACACCATGTGTTTATTAGGAAATGTTTAAACTCTGAGTAAAATAAGCAGCAGATTCACTGATTACACAAATAAATTTATACCCCAAAACAAATTAAAAAATCTGCGCGTATCCGTGAAATCTGTGGCAGAGAAATCAGGTGCTACCACTTATAATCCTTCACAACATCAACAAAAAGTTTTACTTTTTCTTTATCGATATCCGGATATAAACCATGCCCTAAATTACAGATGTAACGTTGCTTTCCAAAAGCTTTAAGCATATTGTGCGTTTCTTCAATTATTTTTTTCTCATCGGCATATAACAAACAAGGGTCGGCATTGCCTTGCAATGTTTTGTTTGCTGTTAATTTTCTTGCTGTTGCAGGATCAATGGTCCAATCCAAACCAATGGAATTACAACTTGTTTCTGTAATTTTTTGAAGCGCATAGTGTGCATCTTTTGCAAACACAGTTACAGGAACCAATGGCGATAAAGCATCGCAAATTTTTGAAATGTATTTCAAAGAAAATTCGTAATACATTTTCTCGCTTAAAACACCAGCCCACGAATCAAACAATTGCAAAATATCTGCGCCTGCTTTTACTTGCCCTTTTAAATAATTAATTGTGCTTTGTGTTATTTTTTCTAATAACATGTGCGACAATTCTGGTTGTGTATATAAAAATTGTTTGGCCTTACTAAATGTTTTACTTCCGCTGCCTTCTATCATATAGGCAAACAATGTCCATGGCGCACCTGCAAAACCAATTAAAGGAACGCGATCATTCAATTCTTTTTTTGTTAATGCCAATGCTTTCATCACATAATCAAGATCACCGGCTTCTGCAATTTTTAACTTATCAATATCACTTTTGTTCTTTATTGTATTCTCAAACCAAGGCCCTTTTGCTTCTATCATTTGGTAAGGTAAACCCATAGCCTCGGGTATTACAAGTATATCGCTAAAAATAATGGCCGCATCAACACCCAAAATATCAACGGGTTGAATGGTCACTTCGCAGGCCAGTTCAGGGGTTTTTACAAATTCGATAAAGTTTTTTTCTTTGGCCCTTGTAGCGCGGTACTCCGGCAACACGCGTCCAGCCTGGCGCATAAGCCAAACGGGTGCGCGTTCTACTTCTAGTCCTTTTGCGGCACGTAATAATAAATCGTTTTTTAACATTGCGGGCAAAGTTACCTACAAATTTCACAATTCATAAAAATTATTCACGCTAAATGGGTTAAAATAGTGATGAACGGTTTTATATCTAAAATTAAAGGGGTGTATATTGCGCTAATTATATAAAAATGAAAAAAACACTCTTATTTATTGCTCTTATTGGCGCAGGCATTACAAATGCTCAACAACATTTTTGCGCTAAAGCAAAACAAGCGTCTATGGCTTCTCAATTTAGTCAACAGGCAAAAACCTCGGCGTTAAATCCGCAAATTTCTCACGAGTTAAAATACGATGTAAAATTTGTTCACCTGATGCTGAATTTGGAAAGAAACACCAAATTTATAAATGGCGGCGTAAAAACGGTTGCAACAGTTACAGCAACAGCAATGGATACATTTGCCTGTTTGCTTCATATAAATCATACCATTGATTCTATTCGTTTTAATGGCGTGCTTTCTGCTTTTACAAGAAAGGATAGTATGGTAAAAGTAGCGCCAGTACTGCCATTAATAACCAATCAATCATTTACGGTTATTGTTTATTATAAAGGAAATCCACCGGTTGGCGGCTCTGCTATTGGCAGTGGTTTTAGCACCGGCACATCGGGCTCATGGGGCAACCAGGTAACCTGGAGTTTAAGCGAATCCATTGTTGCATATCATTGGTGGCCATGCAAACAGACCTTGACAGATAAAATAGATTCAAGCTGGGTTTCTGTAACTACGGATTCTTTAAATAAAGTTGGGTCTAACGGTTTACTTAAGAACACTACAATTATTGGAAATAAAAAACGTTACAATTGGCAATCAAGAATTCCGATCGATTATTATTTGATCTCTGTTGCTGTTGCTAAATACAAAGAATATAATTTATACGCACATCCATTATACTTACCAAACGATTCTATTTTAATTCAAAATTATATTTATGATAACGCGTTAAACAACACACTTTTTAATTCTCAAAAAATCATTTTAAATAAAATGCCGCAGGTATTAGAGTTTGAAAGTAAAATTTATGGCATGTATCCGTTTTACAAAGAAAAATACGGGCACAGCATGGCGCCATTTGGTGGTGGTATGGAACATCAAACGATGACAAGCCTTGGCTTTTTTGATTATTATGTTGATGCGCATGAATTAGGCCATCAATGGTGGGGAGATAATGTAACGTGTGCGGCCTGGAAAGATATTTTTATTAATGAAGGATGGGCAAGTTATACAGAGTATTTATGTCACCAATATTTACCATTAATTTCAGGAACAGCACCTGCAACA
>JBDSFC010000010.1:0-7747 GCA_039919745.1 Bacteroidia bacterium
AGGTCCCTTTTTAACAAATTTGAGCTATTAATTATTCATTTTCCGGGTTAAGAATTTTTTACTTTTTTTGATTGATTTTGATACGGAAATATCTTTTATCATACACCAAAATTCCTCAATTGTATAAAAAACAGGAATAAATTACTCAGTTTTCTGTTAAAATAGCTGGCATCAAAATTTCACTAATAGGTAAGGATAAGCTGTTTCCTTTTCACTTATTACGTTACTCCGTGAAAGCCGGCAAACGTTAAGTTGGTAAAGAAGAAACAGAAGATCACAAACCTGACCTCCGTTTACGGGGGTTTTGGTTTTTATAGTGGCATCAAATTATATGCATTCAATATAAAACAAAGTATATATGAAAAATTTATTTTTTCTTTTATCAGTGATCATTGTTTTTACCTATTGCGCCCCTACTACTAAAATTACCGGCTCATGGAAAAATTCAAAACAACCTTCAGGCGAATTAAAAACCGTTTTTATTGCCGCATTAACAGGTAACGTGGTTGCAAAATCAACATTAGAAAGCAATATGGCACGCGCACTTACTAAACAAAACATTCAAACTATAAAAAGTGTTGACGAATTTTCTCCGGGTTTTTTAAAGGATAGCATTCCTAAAAATGTTTTAATGGCAAAAATAAAAAAACAAGCGCATGAAGGCATACTTACTATTTCACTTCTCAAAAAAACAACAGAGTCGCGCTACGTAAGAGGTGGCTATGCGTATTCACCAATGGGACGTTTTGGGTATTACGATAATTTTTATGGCTATTATTCTTATTGGTCGCCTTATGTATATAATCCCGGTTATTATGAAAAAGAAGATATTTATTACCTCGAAACAAATATGTATGATAGTCAGACAGAAACATTGTTATGGTCTGCACAATCTCAAACATATAGCTATGATGGCCTCAGCTCTTTTTCAGAAAAATTCTCAAATGTTATTGTCAATAAATTGAAAAAAGATGGAGTAATAAAATAAACTAAAAAAGAAAAAATGAAAATGCTAAAATTAATCCTGTTTTGTAAATTAATAGTGATCTTTCTATTAATGATAAGTTGTAATAACAAACAAAATTTTACTGAAAATAAAGAAGATATAATAAGCAATGAAGAAATTGCTGCTATTACCCGCGAAGACTCAAGCGAAACAGGAAGAGTTTATTTTACCAAAGGAGAATTTGAAGGTATGAAATTATTTATGCACCATTGTAACAAATGTCATCCCGGTGGTGAAAAAGGAAAAGGTCCATCGTTGAACGATAAAAAATTACCGGACTTTGCCATTCATTTTCAGATCAGGAATGGTTTAGGAGATATGCCTGCTTTTAAAAAAGAAGATATTTCTAAAGATCATGTAAAAAAAATAATTTTGTTTGTACGGTTAATGCGAGCCAATACAAATTAATTACGCCTCAGTTTGGGGAATAGTAGTATTGATTATACTATAATTGTCTTATTTACCTGTTTATCCGTTTAATTAGTTTACCTTTCTTAAAGTATTCTTAAACCCATTATTATTTCAAAACAAAAACTAAACTTATTGCTTGCCGATGACGATATGGATGATCGTTTTTTCTTCGATAAAGCACTAAAAGTATTACCAATTCCATCAGAGCTAATAACTGTTGAGGATGGTGCTATGCTAATGGAGTATCTTTCAAAAAACGCCACTCAATTACCGGATGTTCTTTTTCTTGATCTTAATATGCCCCGTAAAAATGGCTCAGAGTGTTTGGGAGAAATAAAAAAAAATAATCTTTTAAAACATCTTCCTGTAATTATTTATTCTACTTCATTGCATGAAGATGTTGCCGATGTTCTTTATAAAACTGGGGCGCATTATTATATCAGGAAAGGTGGAATGGCAGATCTTGAGAAAACGCTGTTGAACATATTAACGATGATCAAAGAAGATAAATTTGTTCGCCCTCCGCGAAATAAATTTATACTTAGCATACTTGCTTTTTAATAATTCACCTGTTGCATCAAAATAAAAAAAATGAAAATCACACAAGTTGCAACAAAGAAAAAAAAAGTAATACCACAAAAAATTAAAGTCAAATCTTTTCCTATTGTTGCAATAGGTGCTTCTGCCGGTGGCCTTGAGGCGGTTTCATCCTTACTAAAAAATCTATCTTCCGATACAGGTATGGCATTTATCTATGTGCAGCACCTTAATCGCAACCATAAAAGTATGCTTACTTCGCTTTTGGCCAGATCAACAAAGATGAAAGTTCAGAAGATAGAGAATATGGAGTTGATGAAGCCCAATAACATATATGTTATTCCACATAACAAAGATATTGAAGTTACAGACGGGCATATACAATTAATACCGCGGCCAAAAAACGTTTCAAGTAATTTTTCAATTGATGTGCTTTTTTCGTCTTTAGCACAAACACATAAAAAAAACGTAATTGGTATTATTCTTTCCGGCAATGCCAGCGATGGCACAAGAGGGTTAAAGGCAATAAAAAAAGCAGGAGGTTTAACTTTTGCGCAGGATGATACGGCAAAATATAATAGCATGCCTGCATCAGCCATAAACGAAGGTGTGGTTGATTTTATTTTATCTCCTGAAGAAATAGCAAAAGAACTTACCCATTTAAGTAAAAATGGCACTAAAACTGTTGTAGCTAAATCAAAAAAAGAAAGTCAGATCCATGATAATGATCCCGATCTGAATTTGATCTTTGAGGTTTTACATAAAGGCAATGGTGTTGATTTTAGTCATTATAAACCAACAACAATAAAAAGACGTATTCAACGAAGAATACTTAAAAGCAAAGTTAAAACAGTAAAAGAGTATGCGAAATTTCTCGCCGGTAATCCCAAAGAAGCAGGATTGCTGTATACAGATCTTCTTATAAATGTAACAAGTTTTTTTAGGGATACAGAAACATTCCGTTATTTAAAAACCAATTTATTATCAAATCTGCTAAAAGGCAAAACTAAAAATGATACTTTAAGAATTTGGGTACCCGCCTGCTCTACCGGACAAGAAGCTTATTCCATTGCCATGCTTATTACGGAGATCCAGGAAAAAGAAAAAACTAAAATCCCGGTACAGATCTTTGCTACTGACCTGAGTGAACAAACTATTAAAGATGCACGTTTGGGAGAATATTCAAAAAGCGAATTAAAATCTATTTCGCCCGCCCGTATTGAACATTTTTTTTCCAAAACAAACGGTAATTACAGAATTGCTCAGCATTTGCGCGAGATGTGCGTTTTTGGAACAACTCACAATATATTACGCGACCCTCCATTTTCGCGAATGGATTTTATAAGTTGCCGCAACTTATTAATATATTTTGATTCGGAAGCACAGAAAAAAGTATTGGCAACACTTCATTTTGCGTTAAATGAAAAAGGTTATTTAATGCTTGGTAAATCAGAAAGCGTTGGAACATCGTCACAGCTATTCACACAGCTTAATACTAAATATAAGATCTATTCCCGTAAAAAAAACATGGGCATTCGTAAAGTGCCTGAATTAACGCCGCGCTTTCCAAAAGCAATTATCCAGGAAAAAAACATAAAACTTACTACTCAAAAAAACAAGTTTGATTCTTCAAAACTGGATAGCGTTATTAATTCTATTCTCCTTGAATCTTTTATGCCGGCTTGTGCGATCATAAATAAAGATATGGATATACTTCAGTTCAGAGGTTCCACTTCTTTATTCCTGATGCATCCTTCAGGAAAAGCTACTTTGAACATTTTAAAAATGACTCGGCCAGAGTTTTCGTTTGAATTAAGAAATGCTATTCAAACAGTAATAAAAACAAAACAAGCCGTACGTAAAGCTGATATTGAATTAAAAATTGATTCAGCCTTTCAAATGATGTCGATTGAAGTAAGACCAATAAAATATGATTGGTCTGAACAATTAATGTTGGTTATTTTTACGTTACAGCAAAAAGAAATAAAAAGTAACAAAGAAAAAAACACAAAAGATAACTCAATACAAAAAGATCTGAGGATCGAAAAATTAACTGAAGAACTAAATAATGCAGGTGTTGAGATCCACTCTATTATTGAATCTCATGAAACAGCCTTTGAAGAATTGCAGGCAGCCAACGAAGAGATCGTTTCAAGTAATGAAGAATTCCAAACCTTAAATGAAGAACTGGAAAGCACGAAAGAAGAAATTGAAGCTGCTAACGAAGAACTTATTTCAACCAACCGGGAATTAAAAAAACACAACCTGCTACTGGAAGAATCATATAGTTATTCGCAAACTATTATTGCAACTATTCATGAGCCCATGCTCATTCTTGATGGAAAACTTAATGTAAAATCTGCCAATAAATCATTTTATAAAAAATTTCACGTTACACAGGAAGAAACAGAAGGTACCCCGGTATTTGATCTTGGCAATAAACAATGGGACATTCCAAAACTTCATGAGTTGTTGGAAGCTATGCTTTTAAAAAACTCTCATTTTTCTAATTTTGAGGTAACACATACATTTCCTGGTATGGGAGAGAAAGTAATGTTACTAAATGCCAGTCGGATCATACAAAAAACCCATCGTGAGAAATTAATCCTTCTGGCAATTAAAGATATTACAGAGCGTGCTGTTCGCCAACGCAAGGCAGATGATAAAAACGAAGAAGATATTCGCATCCACCTTGAAGATAAACTGGAATTAGAAAATTCTGTAAGAGACAGAACAAAACAATTAGAACACAAAAACATGGAGCTCGAAAGTGCAAATAAAAAACTTGCCTTTCAATATAATGAGAAAGAAAAAAGAGCAGCTGAACTAATAATTGCCAATAAAGAACTGATCTATCAAAATAAAGAGAAAGAAAAAAGAGCTGCCGAATTGATCGTAGCCAATACGGAACTTGCTTTTCAGAACAATGAAAAAGAAAACAGGGCAGCAGAATTAATTGTAGCAAATACAGAACTCGCTTTTCAAAATAACGAAAAAGAAAACAGGGCGGCAGAATTGATCGTAGCAAATACAGAACTTGCTTTTCAGAACAATGAAAAAGAAAACAGGGCAGCAGAGTTGGTTATTGCCAATAAAGAACTGATCTTTCAGAATAAAGAGAAAGAAAAAAGAGCTGCCGAATTAATTGTAGCAAATACAGAACTTGCTTTTCAGAACAATGAAAAAGAAAACAGGGCAGCAGAATTAATTGTAGCAAATAAGGAACTGGCTTTTCAGAACAACGAAAAAGAAAACAGGGCGGCAGAATTAATTGTAGCAAATACAGAACTCGCTTTTCAAAACAACGAAAAAGAAAACAGGGCAGCAGAATTAATTGTAGCAAATAAAGAGCTGGCTTTTCAGAATAATGAAAAAGAAAAAAGAGCAGCAGAATTAAGCATTGCTAACCAGGATCTAACTTCCTTTACATATATTTCAAGCCATGATCTACAGGAGCCATTAAGGAAGATCCAAAATTTTGCCACAATTCTTCTTACTGAAGAAAAAGAAAATTTATCTGATACTGGTAAGGGCTATTTTGAAAGAATGATGGTAACCGCAGCACGTATGCAAAACCTGATAGAAGACCTGCTAACTTATTCCCGTACCAAAGGCGGTGATGTTGTTTTTGAGCTTACAGATCTTAACTTATTGGCAAAAGAAGTTACAAAAGACCTTGAAGACTCTATACATAAAAAGAAAGCAACCGTAGAGGTCAATCTTGATACCGTTAAAGTTATACCTTTTCAGCTTCGCCAGCTTATACAGAATCTTATTGGAAACTCCTTAAAATTTGCTAAATATGATGTTGCGCCGGTTATTAAAATAAAAAGTAAAATTATCAAGGGAAGTAAATTAAACAATAAGTATTTAATACAAAAAAACGAATATTGTCATATTACTTATACAGATAATGGCATTGGTTTTGACCCTCAATATAACGAAAGGATCTTTGAAGTTTTTCAGCGCTTAAATAGTGCGCAAGCCTATCATGGAACAGGTATTGGACTTGCTATCTGTAAACGAATCGTAGAAAATCATAAAGGTATTATTACTGCTACAGGAGAACTGGGCGTTGGAGCAAGATTTGACATTTATATTTCGGCAGAGTGAAAAATTATCTGTTTCTTAATTGCAATAAGCCATCAAGACTAAAAACATGATCATTTTCAGGGAACACTAAAAGAATAATTATGAGTAAAAATCTTGGAAAGACGTGTTTAAGGTCCCACATTGGTTGCATATAGGAAAACGCAAAACAAACCAGCAAAAGATCAAAACCCAAAGCAAATAACGTATAGGTTGTAAACAACCCAAGTAATAAACAAACACCGCCAATTAATTCAATTATACTTGTGTAATAGGCCATCATTATCACAAATCCCCTAGGTATATGTTGTTTATCAGAATCAACAGTAAAAGTGGCTATCACACCTTTCATTTTAATTTTAAATAATTTATCGTATCCCTGAAATAAAAAAAGAAATCCTAAAAAAGATCTTATTAGTAATTCTGTAAATTGTAATTTAAATTCGAACATGATATTTCATTCCTTAAAACTGGTGAAAAGTTTCGCCGCGACTTTTATTACTTAATTTTTAGAGCGTGCAGCCAGCTTATTAATAGATTTTTTAACCTTATTGATATCTTCTGTTGTTTTACTTTTAAAAGCCTTCCAATTGGCTTTTCTTTCTATTTTATAACTTGCTAAATTTGTTTTCAACGATACTATTTCTTTATGAAGTTGCGCTTTTTCGATCTTCAATATTTCTTTTGCTTCTGCTTTTTTTGACATAAATATTTGTTTTAAATTATAGTAATGTAAATTTTTTTAGTATGCTAAAAATTAATGTTTCGAAAAATACTCTTTAACAAAAATATGTTGTTGGGTCTCATTCATTTTTTCAGTTGGCTGAAGCTCAATTTTTATCTTTTCAAAATTATGATCTGCCCTTAACACATTTAATAATTCTGATTTTGCATCTGTTGGTCCAAAAACGATCACTTTATTATAATGTCTTATATCTTCTCCTATCTTTTTATAATAAGCTGCCTGTTGGTGTTGTTCTTTATTGTGCATCAGGTTTTCACTCTTGCCCAGACTTTGTTCTTTTTGATCGTGCGTAAATGCGGACGTAATAATTTTAGTTTCAATGGGTCCGTTTTTAAACTCTGTTAAATGCGCACTTGAATGATCCATCCAAATGCCTAATTTTTTTTCTGTTGTCATATTTTTTAGTATTAAATATTAACAATTCATGTATTATAAACACACTGTTCAACCACATAATTGAAATTATTTAAGATAATCCCATCTATTATCATGCCTAATGCAAACAAACCTTTTCAGACAACGTGACTGAATTTAGTGTATACATAATTCCTTTTTATGGGATAATGGGATAAAAGCATTTTATAAGTATACTCTACCGCTTTATATTAACTAGCACCATTACAAACTGCCACACTTTACGCTTACAGGAGATAAACTATTTATATTCAGAGTCGTTTCTAAATTTTACAATAACACGGTATAATCTTACATGTGCAGTGGGATATCCATTAAATCTATATAACTTCGATTATAACATTCAGCCTCCATTATGTTTATCTACTGCTTTTGATTAACATTCTTTTATAGATATAGCAGGAAATGTTGCTATTTCTATTTCATTAAAAAATTAACTTATAACCAAGACGTAAAGATCTAATACATGCAGCCAACAATTTCTATTTAAAGCTACAGAACAGCTGGACGTTGTTTTAAAAGACCTGAACACAATCTTACGGGTA
>JBDSFC010000051.1:0-2917 GCA_039919745.1 Bacteroidia bacterium
CAGCAAACGCTTCTCCTTCACCAACATTAACGCATAATTATACGTTTTATCCACCACCAAGTGGTGCTACGACAGTTTCTTTGGTTTATTATTCTTCAGCAAAAACTTGTAGTTATACTGTTTCACAACCAATACAAGTTGTCAAAATTGACGGTAATTTTAATAGAAATAATGAACTAATTACAAAAGACTGGGAACATTGTATTGGTGTGATCGATCAGTTTAGCAATCAAACACCAAATTCTTTGAGTTATACATTTAGTTGGAATTTTGGAGATGGTATTGGCACATCTATAAATCAAAATCCAAGTTATACTTATCCAAATTCTGGTGTTTTTACTGTGACTTTAAATATTACCGATCCCGTAAATAACTGTTTTGGCTTTGCCGTAAAAAATATGACAATAAATCCATTGCCTGTAGCTTCTATAATTTCGGTGGATTCTGTTTGTCAATTGGCACCATTTGATCTTAATTCCAACGTAACGGTTGGTAAGCCTGCATTTACGTATACCTGGAATCCCACACCCGGCCTGGCAACTCCTAATAATTATAGCACAACAGCCACTGCAAGCAATTCTACTACCTATACTTTATTAATACAGGATGCCAATGGATGTAAAAATTCCACAACAAAAAGTATATATATACAATTGCCTTTTGCAAATGTACAATGGGATACTGCTGTTGTTATTGGTCAATTGTCTTATCTTAATAATAACTCCGGTAGTAATTTTACATATACATGGAGCCCGGCTACAAACCTGAGTTGCATCTATTGTCCAAATCCAACATCAACATCTACAGTTAATGTTACTTATACTGTAACAATTGCAGATAATCTTGGTTGTTTTAGAATTACAAATACATATACTATTGATATTCTTCCAAAAAGCAGCGTAGATGTACCAACAGCTTTTACACCAAATGGTGACGGAACAAATGATGTTATTTATGTTGATGGATGGGGCATAAGGAAATTAAATTATTTCAGGATCTTTAATCGTTGGGGACAATTATTGTTTGAGAGTAATGATATTAAAGTTGGCTGGGACGGTATGTTTAATGGTGTACCACAGAATCTTGAAACTTACGTTTACCAGGTTTCTGTTGAAACATATGTTGATGCAGAGCCGCAATTAAAAACAGGATCATTTAAATTGATACGATAAATCTTGAAAAGAATAGTTCTATATTTCATTTGCTTTTTACTCTTCAAGAATTTAAGTTCACAGGATATTCATTTTAGTCAATTCTATTTTTCACCTTTATCTTTAAATCCTGCTAATACTGGAAATTACAAAGGTGATTACCGTTTCTTTGGAAATTACCGTAGTCAATGGCGAGATATTTCAAAAGCATACAATACATTTAGTGCTGGCGGAGATTTTAATATTTATCCTAGTAATCAAAATGTAAGTGGCGGTTTAATTTTTATTAATGACAGGTCTGGCGGAAATCTGCAGATCATGAAAATTATGCCCTCGGTAGCATTTCACAAAAAAATTGCAGGATATAATTTACATGTAGGTATACAACCAGGCGTTGTTATTAAAACTATTGACTTTTACGCACACTCTTTTCCAAACCAATTGAACTGGAATACAGGAGCCTTTGATAATACGTTACCAAATACAGAAACCAACGTTAATCAACGCTTTACCTATTTTGATATGAATACTGGTTTTGCCGCTTCAAAACGTTTTGGAAAAATAGAGCCAGAGATCGGATATACTTTATTTCATATTACAAAACCTAACGAAAGTTTTTTAGGTAATACCAATAAATTAAAATTGCGCCAGGCATACAATATTAATTTAAACTACTACTTGAATAAAATTATTATCTTAAGAGGGTATACGATGTATGGTTATACTACAGAAGTAAGTGACTGGGTAAGTGGTTTGAATATTGAATATGTATTATCAAAAAATGTTTTTTTTACTAATTCTGTTTTCGCAGGTTTTATGTGGCGTGATGGTTTTAAAAGAAATCCCGATGCAGGCATTGTAACAGCAGGTATAAATTATTCACATTACACCATTGGTTTTAGTTATGATATTACATTTTCGCAATTAAAGACAGCAGTTAATAGCAAAGGTGCATTTGAAATAGCTTTAATTTATAAAGGAAAGAATACCCGTTTAAGTAAAAAAGCAATTCCTTGTGAGAGATATTAAATACATAATTATTTTTATTTTATTTGCTTTTGTTGCAAGATCGCAATCAGATTCTATGTTGGTGCAACGAGCTTCACCAAAGGTTTTAAAGCGCCTTGGTAAAAATGCCATGCAACAGAATGATCCCAGCAGCGCGATTACTTTTTACGAAGCTTATTTAAAAAAGAATTACCGTGATGCAAAAGTAATGTACCAGTTAGGTCAAGCCTATTTGCAAATAAGAGATTATGACCGTGCGCAACATATGTTCTTAAATGCATACGAACAGGATGTTGAAAAAGCGCCAACCTCACTTTATTTTCACGCGCAAATGCAAAAATCAAACGGTTTGTATGATAGCGCGAAGGTGAATTTTCAGAAATTTAAGAAAGAATATAAAGGAGAAGAAAAAGGTTTAAAAAAACAAGCTACCAAAGAAATTGCTTTTTGTGATTCAGTACAAAAGCTTGTAACAGTTGAAAAGAAAATTGTAGTTACACATCTGGATTCTACCGTAAACAAAGTAAATACAGAAGGGGCGCCTATAAATATTGATGAAAACACTTTGGTATTTACTTCGTTACGAACAGATAAAAAAGAATATGTTATCGAGGACGATACTGCACAAACTATTAAACGTAAATTGTATTTGGCTAAACGCGAAAACAATGAATGGAAGTTTAGTGGAGAATACGGCGCTAATTTAAATGATCCTGAATTTAATACAGGAAATGCCTGTTTTAGTCCGGATAGAAAAC
>JBDSFC010000086.1:0-4525 GCA_039919745.1 Bacteroidia bacterium
GGTGTTGGAATTTCTTTTGGTATTGATCGTATCTATGATGTGATGGAAGAATTAAATTTATTTCCAGAACATATTTCAAAAGTTTCGAGCACATTATTATTGTTCACACACTTTGATCTTGAAACACAAAAACATTGTTTAAAGCTGGCATCAAGGTTAAGGGAAAATAATATTTCCTGCGAGATCTATCCTGATGTAACCAAAAAATTAGGAAAACAATTTGATTACGCCAACAAAAAAAATATTCCGTTTGTTTGTACAGTTGGTGGTGATGAAATTGCCAGTCAAACCTATGCTTTTAAGAACATGGCAAATGGCGAACAAAAAAAATTAAACATCAATGAATTGATTGACGAATTAAAAAAATAAATAGTAATGACCTTTCAAATTGATCATACAAAAAAATTAACGCTTGCCGATTTAAAAAATTTCTTAGCTGATAAAGATGCAAAAGTAGCTTTGACCGAAGCCACAAAAAATTCTATTATAAAATGCAGGACTTACCTGGATGAGAAATTAAAAAACAATCATGGTCCTATTTATGGCATTAATACAGGTTTTGGTTCTTTATGCAATGTGATCATTCCCGATAAAGATATTGAACAGCTTCAGGAGAATTTAGTAAAGAGTCACGCTTGCGGTATGGGTAACGAAGTGCCGCAAGAGATCGTAAAATTAATGTTGTTCTTAAAGATCCAATCATTAAGTTATGGTAAAAGTGGTGTCAAGTTGCAAACCGTTGAACGTTTATGCGATCTAATCAATCTTCAGATCTACCCGGTTATTTATCAATTAGGTTCGTTAGGCGCAAGTGGCGACTTAGCACCATTGGCACATTTAAGTTTGCCGTTATTGGGTTTAGGCAAAGTTAATTACAAAGGCAATCAATTAAATACCGCTGAGATTTTAAAAGAAAATAAATTAAGTCCAATAAAATTAAGTTCAAAAGAAGGACTCGCACTTTTAAACGGCACGCAATTTATGAGTGCTTATGGCTGTTATTGTTTAATAAAATCCGAACACTTAAATAAAGCCGCGGATTTTGCCGCTGCAGTTTCTTTAGATGCTTTTGATGGACGAATGGATCCGTTTAAAGACAACCTTCATACTATTCGTGCACATGCAGGGCAATTACAAACTGCGCGTGCAATAAGAGCTTATCTTGAAGGAAGTGAAATTGGAAAGCAGGAGAAAAAACAAGTGCAGGATCCTTACTCATTTCGTTGCGCGCCACAAGTTCACGGTGCTACAAAAGACACTGTCAATTATGTAAACTCCGTTCTTGAAACTGAAATAAATTCTGTAACAGATAATCCAACTGTATTTCCCGATGAAGATGAGATCTTAAGCGGTGGTAATTTTCATGGACAACCATTGGCGTTGGCATTGGATTTTTTATGTATTGCTATGGCTGAATTGGGAAGTATCTCTGAACGCAGAACTTATCTTTTAATTTCAGGTCAAAGAGGATTGCCACCATTTTTAGCCCCTAACGCAGGATTAAATTCAGGTTTTATGATCCCGCAATATACCGCGGCAAGTATAGTAAGCCAGAGTAAACAATTGTGTACTCCTGCCAGCATAGATAGTATTGTTTCGAGTAACGGACAGGAAGATCATGTAAGTATGGGCGCAAATGCCGCAACTAAATGTTTACAGGTTATAGAGAATACAAAAAAAATTCTGGCCATCGAATTATTAAACGCTACACAGGCAATAGAATTAAAACGCCCGTTAAAGTCTTCCGTAAAGGTGGAAAACGTTATTTCCAATTATCGCAAAACTGTTCCTTTCATGCAAAATGATGAGATAGTTCATGATCTAATGAAGGCTTCGGAAGAATTTATGCAAAACAATTCATTTTAAAATGACTGGTAATTTTTTAAGATCCGTTTTTATTTTTTTGTTCTTTATAAAGACGGTTTTTACCTATGCCTGTCAATGCCCTTTAACCGGGTTAAATGTGGCCGAATGCGATAAGTATGAAATTATTTTTAGAGGAAAAATTGTTTCAGTAACTCCTTGCGACAATAAATTTGGCATTGCAACATTTGAGGTAGAAGAATTATATAAAGGTATTACCGCAAAGCAATTTAAAGTGTTATTTGAATGTGGTGTTGAATGTGCAGTGGGATTTAATGAAGGAGAAGAGTGGGTGATCTATAGTAAATATAAACAAGTAGATAAAGCTTTGATGGATTGGTGCAGCCGAAGCCGTAAATATTTTAAAAATGTTAAAGAAGATTTTTACGCAGTAACATACGGTAACGAATATTTTGATGAGGTAAAGTTCTTACGTGAAAATTTGGGATTACATCGCACGCGAAAAGAAACAACTACTGTGGATGCCAATAGAAATCAATTGCCTAACACCAATCAAACAATCATTTTAGGTCTTTGTTCCATTGTTGCAGTGCTACTGTTTTACTGGTTATTTAAAAAATATTTTAAATTTTAAAAATGAGCGTTAATTTATTTAAACCACATCCATGGCACGGAATTCCAATTGGAGAAGAGTGTCCGAAAGTTGTAACAGCTTATATTGAGATGGTGCCAACTGATACTGTTAAATATGAAATTGATAAAGTTACCGGCTATCGCAAAGTAGATCGTCCGCAAAAATTCTCAAACATTGTGCCGGCGCTTTATGGTTTTGTTCCACAAACGTATTGTGGCGAAAAAATAAGAGAGTACTCTGAAACACGTTCAGGAAAAAAAGTAATGAAAGGCGATGGCGACCCATTAGATATTTGTGTGATCACTGAAAAAAATATTACCAGCGGCGATATTATTTTAGAAGCTATACCAATTGGTGGTTTTAGAATGATCGATAAAGGTGAGGCGGATGATAAGATCATTGCTGTTTTAAAACAGGATGAGATTTATGGTCACATTAAAGATGTAAATGATTGTCCAAAAAGTTTGATAGACAGATTAAAGCATTATTTTTTAACCTATAAAAATATGCCGGGGCAGGAAAACAAAGCTGTTGAGATAACACACACCTATGGGGTAGAAGAGGCGCATGAAGTTATTTTAAGAAGTATAGAAGATTACAATACAAAGTTTAAAACACATTTGGAGATTGGGGTTTAATCATATCAGCCTTCGGCTTCCAAATTCTGTTGCCATTTCCAGGCACTAAGCATCATATCATCTAAAGAATATTTTGGGATCCAGTTTAATTCTGTTTTTGCTAAAGTATTATCAGCATAAACGGCTACCACATCACCTTCGCGTCTTGCACCAATGGTGTACGCTAATTTTTTACCCGATACTTTTTCAAAAGAACCAATAGCTTCTAAAACGCTCACACCATTACCCGTACCTAAATTAAAAACAGAAGCATTTTTTTTATTTTGTTTTGCTATTAAATAATTAAGTGCTTTTACGTGCGCTTCGGCAATATCACTTACATGAATATAATCCCTGATGCATGAACCATCGCGGGTATCAAAATCTTTTCCAAAAACAGTTAATGAATTTTTGCCAACTGCGGTTTGCGTAATAATGGGAACAAGGTTGTTGGGCCTATGCAATGGGAATTCACCAATTTTTCCACTTAAATGAGCCCCAACTGGATTAAAATAACGCAGCAATACGGCATTAAAATCCAGATTCGCTTTACAAACAAAATGAATGATCTCTTCACCAATTTGTTTTGTGTGTCCGTAAGCACTTTCTGCATTTTTTAATGGCGTATTCTCAGTAACAGGTAATTCATCTGCATTGCCATAAACAGAACAGGAAGAAGAAAAAATAAAATTTTTGATCTTCTGTTTTAAAGCAAATTTTAGCAGGTTATTTAAAGAAGTGAGGTTGTTGTTATAATATAATAAAGGATCTGCTACACTTTCTGGTACCGATTTAAAAGCAGCAAAATGAATAATGCCAATAATGTTATTATATGTAGATAATTGGCTGTTTAACTGGTCTTCGTTACACAGGTCAAAATTTAATGTTTCAAACGATTTACCGGTAATTTGTTTGATCCTTTCATACGATTTGGAAGTAGAATTTGAAAAATTATCAATAGAAATAACTTTAAAATCAGTTTTGGTTAAAAGCTCAATTATTGTATGCGAACCAATATATCCTGCGCCCCCGGTAACAATTATTGTTTGCATAATTTTATGTTTAAGCAGGATAAATATAAATAAAATTTGGGTATAATAGTTTATTAGTTTATTTTTAATTTAATTATGGGTCTTTTGAGGGGTTACTATTTTAAATTTCTATACAAGTCAGGTTTTGGGAAGTACCTGCTTTCCCGTAACCGCAAAAAAGAAAGGATCCCTGTTTTAGTGTTTCATAAAATAATTCCTGAATACGATGAGATCTGGCCGGGGATTCATCCAAAACTATTTGAAGAGATCCTGGTTATGCTAAATAAGCATTATACTATTTTACCATTAACGGATCTGTATAATAGGTCTGTTTCTGAATTAAAAAATGCTTGCTTTATTACTTTTGATGATGGTTACAAAGATTATCTGGATTACGCATATCCTATCTTAAAAAAATA
>JBDSFC010000105.1:0-7153 GCA_039919745.1 Bacteroidia bacterium
CCGGCATGAGAAGCGCCTCTGCCAAGAGTTTTTTAAAAGGGCAAGGATTTACAAATGTACATAACGGCGGAAGTTGGTTTAGCTTAAGAAAACACGAAAAATGAATACTATAAAACAAACATTATTATCGAATTGGAATTTCATGCGCGTGTTTCGCCTTGGACTAGGGATTTTTATTGCGATTGAGGCTATTAAAACACAAGATCTCTTTTCAGGATTAATTGCGGCTTTCTTTTTATTTCAGGCTGTAACCAATACCGGATGTTGCGGCAGTCAGGGCTGTACAACCTCTTTGCCTAAAAGCAATTCTAATAAAACTGAGGATGTTGCATTTGAAGAAGTGATAATTGATAAAAAATAAAATAATGGTTATTCCCGAGATTCTATATTCAGTTGTAACTAACAAATGCGCCCGCTGCCATAAGGGTAAAGTATTTGAAAAAAATAATCCCTACAGTTTTCGAAATGGATTAACCATGAGAAATGAATGTTCTGAGTGCGGATTAAAATACGAGAAAGAACCTGGTTTTTTTTACGGCGCATTGTATGTTAACTATGCACTTTCCTCAGGAATGTTTATTGTTTTATACTTATCTGATGCTATTTGGATACATATGGAAACATGGTTGCTTTTAACTTTAGTTACAAGCGCAATAATTGGGTTATATCCATTTACTTGTAGATGGGGCCGACTTTTTTGGTTGAATTTCTTTGTACGATACGATAAAAAATATAAGATATTAAAAAATTCAGGGCACTTACTTACATCTGATAAAACAGTACATATTTAAATAAAAAACAATGACAACCTTTCAAGAAATAATAAATTCCGATAAACCTGTTTTAGTTGATTTTTCAGCTGAGTGGTGCGGCCCATGCAAAATGATGATTCCAATTCTAGATCAACTGAAGAAAATGATTGGCGATACAGCTACAATTATTAAAGTTGATGTCGACAAAAATCCATCGGCTGCAAGTGCATATCAGGTAAGAGGTGTACCAACTTTAATCATTTTTAAAAAAGGAGAGGTTAAATGGCGTCAGTCTGGTATTGTACCGGCTGATCATTTAAAACAAATGTTAGAACAAAACAGTTAAACAATGGAAAAAGAACATTTTTACGAAGTGTCGGTTAACTGGCAGTCTGATAGAAAAGGAATAATGAATTCACCTATATTGACTTCAAGTATTGAAGTTGCAACGCCGCCCCAATTTCCAAATGGTATTGAGGGGATATGGTCGCCTGAACATTTATTTGTGGCAGCTGTAAATAGTTGTTTAATGACGACTTTTCTTTCAATTGCAGAAAATTCAAAACTAGAATATATCAGTTTTAGTTCAAAAGCTATTGGCAAATTAGAAATTGTTGCCGGAAAATACATGATGAGCGAAGTAACATTACTACCCATTGTTACTATTACAAACGAACAAAGTAAAGAACGTGCAGAAAGGGTGCTACAAAAATCCGAAGCGAATTGCTTAATTTCTAATTCTATTAAATCTACTATTGTTTTTAAACCAGAAATTAAAATAGTAAACCTCGTATGAAAAAAATTGTTTTCCTTTCATTAGTAATGTTAGTTATTTCTATTGCTTCGTGTCAAAATCAAACAATCAACAATAATAACACAGGCAAAATCATAAATGCAACTATTTCAGTTAATGATTTTGAAGAGAAGTTAAACAAAAATTCAAATGTTCAATTAATTGATGTCCGCACTCCGGAAGAATTTAACCAAGGGCATTTGAAAACCGCTTTAAATTATAATATTAACTCAAGCGAATTTGAAACCCAAATTGCTAAACTTAACAAAGCCAAACCTGTATTGGTTTATTGTTTATCGGGTGGACGTAGTGCTTCTGCCGCGGAATTAATAAGTGAGAAAGGCTTTTTAGAAGTATATAATATGCAAGGTGGTATTATGAAATGGAATGCCAATAATAAACCGTTAGATAACGAAACTGTAATTCCTGTATCTAAAGGATTATCGATGGAAGAGTTTAATACATTGCTTAAAACAGAAAAATATGTGCTGGTAGATTATAATGCAAAATGGTGTAAGCCTTGCATAAAAATGACACCAATGCTTGATTCATTTTCTGAAAACAGAAAAGAAAAACTCTCTCTTTTAAAAATTGATGCCGACGAAAATAAAAAATTGTTAGAGGAAAAACATATTGAATCAATACCTGCTTTAGAAATCTATAAAAATGGAAAACTAATTTGGAAACACGAAGGTGAAATTGATGAAGCTACTTTGATAAAAGAAACAAAATTATAAGTTATGGAAAATGTAATAATTGGTCATAGAGAGGCGCTAAGTAATTGGATTAGGCAATTTGACACTTTAATTGACCTAAAAAAACGTGTATATAAAATACAGGAAGGGCTTTTAGGAATTTTTAAATGGGGCAGTTATAAGCCACTCCCCAAATTAAACTACGTTTTAGTTTTTAAGAGTTTTTATGCTAAATGCGAAACTTGCTCAATCGACGATTTTGAAAATAATCCAAATTCATATTACCAGGTTAGCATGGTTCATAATAAAAACCGGCGAATAATAGTACATGAAACCAGAAGTAAAGATGAAGCATTAAGTTTCGGTCGCAATTTAGCAAACGAATTAAACACACCGCTTAAGGATTCCGTTTCAAATGCACAACACGCTAAATCATCATGAAAATGGGAATGACCACTATATTGTTATTGATTCTAATTGGCCTTGTAGCTGGCACTTTAGGTGGAATGATCGGTTTGGGTGGGGGGATAATTCTAATTCCTGCACTTATTTTAATTATGAAACTCGATCAACAAACTGCGCAAGGCACAAGTATTGCTGTTATGTTACCACCGATTGGATTATTTGCCGTTTACAATTATTATAAGGCCGGGTATGTAAATATGAAATACGCTTTGGTAATTGCTGCTGCATTTATGGTTGGAGGTTTTTTTGGCTCAAGTGTCGCTTTAAAACTCTCACCAGATGTTATGAGAAAAGTATTTAGTGTAATTCTTGTGGTAATTGCTTTAAAAATGTTTTTTTCCGGTAAAGCTGCCTAAACAAAAAAACAATCCCGAAAATGATACGATTTTGATTTGTTTCAAAAGAGATTGTTTATTGTATCGAACAGCGATTTAACATAAGCCTTACATTCCTCCCAACGTTAACCACTCCTGTGATATTTCAATATAATCCCTAACGGCTAAAAAATAAATTTGGCGGCTTAAAATAAATATCGTAATATTACGATATATTTAAACGAATCATGGGATTAACCAAAACAGAAGAGTTTACAGTAAAGCAAAATAAAATTGCTAAATATGCCAAAGCGTTGGCTCACCCTGCCCGTATTGCAATATTAGAATTGCTTATTAAAAAAGAAGCTTGCATTTGTGGCGATATTGTTGATGAACTTCCACTTTCACAAAGCACAGTTTCGCAACATTTAAAAGAATTAAAAGATGCAGGGCTTATTAAAGGAGATATTGATGGCGTAAAAGTTTGCTATTGCGTTGACGAAAAAGAATGGGAAATTGCAAAAACCTACTTAACAACTTTCTTTACAACATTCACCAATAGAAAGAAGTGCTGCTAAAAAAATTGTCTTTGATTATCGGCAATTAACGATTAAATAAACAGTAAAAACAAATAAACATGAAACTATCAGAATTTAAACAACAACTTCACGCGATAAGCGAATTAAATTTTCAATTACCAAACGGTAATCTTGTTCCTCAGCACTTTCACGTTACAGAAGTGGGACAAGTAAACAAACACTTTATTGATTGTGGCGGAACTGTGCGCGATGAAAAAACAGTTTCTTTTCAATTATGGGAAGCAAATGATTTTGATCATCGCTTAGCACCAAAAAAATTAACAGACATTATTGCCCTCTCCGAAAAAGTATTGGGTGTGCAAGATGGAGAAATTGAAGTTGAATATCAATCCGATACCATTGGAAAATACGGTGTTGAGTTTAACGGAAAAAATTTCCTGCTTACACAAAAACAAACTGCTTGTTTGGCAATTGATAAATGTGGCATTCCGGAAGACAAACTAAAAGTAAAATTATCCGATTTACAAACTAAAGAAGCATGTTGCACGCCCGGTAACGACAAATGCTGTTAAATAGTATGGTAGCATCCGTAATCAAATATAAAAAACCAATTATAATTACTTCATCTGTTATTATTCTACAACTGATTTTCGGTTTCGATCCAAAGTTTTGTATCATTAATATCATTTGGCTTTTTGTTTAATTTCAATGAAAAAAGTCCTAGCTCTATGCACCGGCAATAGTTGCGCTCATTTTAATTGGCTTTAATAGTATAACGTTTATTTGATAGACAAAGTACAGTAGCGACCCCTACTTTTTTACAACTACTTACTTTTTAGGAATAACTGGTAGAAAGCGAGGATGAGTTCTCCCGGTCGGGAGAACAATGGGGTAACTGGAGGAGGTAAATCAGCAAAAAAAGTTTTGCTGGGTTGATACGAAATGAATGAAAACCTTGCAAAACAAGGAAAAAACAAAAATGCAGCAAAAGTTCTTTTGCTGCATTTACTAGAACCGGCGGGCTCCCTTTTACAAGGTTCAAACCCGAAAAAACTTAAAAATCCTTCTAAGTATTGGTCTCAAGGAAAAACTGCAAAACCTAATCTTTCCTAACGGTTTGGTATATGACAAGGAAAAGGGGGCATTTCGAACTCCGGATTTAAATGAGATTATTGCTGAAATCGCCCGACACACGGGCGATTTTGCTGTAATAAAAAAGGGACTAAACACTTTTTTTAAGCGTCAGTCCCTTTCAGCGGAGAAAGAGGGATTTGTAATACCCTTTGCGCTCCTTTATTATCAAGCTTTTTTTACCCAATTTAAAACTTTACTCACCTAATCCCTCACCAACTAATCAACAACAAAGTGATGCAAATCTTATCAGTACAAATGTAAGCTATAACCCTTGATATTGCAAGTAAATCATACTATATTTTGAACAGGTTTTTGTTAATGTTTTTAGTCATGAGAATTCTAAATCCGATCATTTTGAAACGAAAGAATCAATCAATTATGAGAGGTTGCACCTGATCAATTTCTAATCCTGTAAACTGGCAAAACTCAGCTACCGAAATAAATTGATTTTCGGTTTTTGAATACTCTATTTTGATCTTATCCAGTAGTTTTCGGGCATATCTTTCACTTTTGCCGGTTATCCTAACAATGTCTTTTGGGTAAATACATATCCTTTTAGTGCTGTTCATACATCATCTATGCTTTATCTATTCCTTTAAGTGCTTTTTGAGTGCGATAAAGATATTTCAAACATGTGAAGAATAAAATAGCAAAATCGGCATAAAATGCACTAATGAGTATTAAGCGGAACACTAGTGTTGCCGAAGGCGACATGATGAAATACTTTTGTGTTGTCAAACAAAATTTATTCGCGATAAAGTTTTGTGAGATGTGTTGCAACACTTTTTTAATTAAATCAATTATTCATTCTTAACCATAATAAAATGGCAAGGCAAAAAGGAATCATCAAATTAAAAGGAAAGATCGGAGATATTTCCTTTTACAAAACACAGGATGGCCACTTAGCTACACTTAAGCCGGATTCGAGTTTGACATGTTCATGATCTGAAAATAGATTTGTTACTTCGGTACTTGCTGCCAACTTGAGACTTTTATTTAAATAATTTATTTCTTCTTCTACCCATGTTATTAATTGATCTTTTAAGGATGGCAAGCCTGGATCGTAAGAAATATTAAGGCGGCAACTGCGTTGGTTAATTACTTTCAAACAAAGATACAAATGATCTATTCTATCTGTGAGTTCCAATAATTTTGAAAGATTGTTTTTGATAATCTCGACTTTAAAATTTTGCAGATCGAGCGAATTGTAATTGACCTGGTACACAATTGTTTTTACCTGCGATTCAACGATTGTATTGTCGTGATCTTTTATTGACTGGTAAAAGGCATCGAGGTATAGATTACAATAGATCAACTCGCGGTAAGAAATCCTTTCCTCTAAAGTGATAGCGCCCAATTTAAGAAAAGGCACGTAAATTATTTTTAAAAGATCTCCATTGATGTTACTTTTTAATAACGTTGATTTTACAAACTCTAATTTTTCGGTGATGTTATAAATCTTTAATAAGGCAGAGCGGTAAGGTACCTGAATGTTCTTATTAATGTAATTGAAATAGTTCTTTTCAAAAAAGCGCAGGAGTACTTCCAGTTTTATGTACACTAAATTTAAAATATCAATGTCGGTAAACTCCGTGGCAGATTTATAAATATCGCCCTGTTGATCAACATCCAACATTTTAATTACCTGGTAGCAAAGATTGATGACCGCCTGTTGCTGCTTGTGGATGTATTCTTCGGTTTCGCCGGAAGAACCATGCGTAAACACCGCTTCTTTAATTGTTTCTTTTAGCCTCTCTACTTCATCTTTCAGAACATCGTTGTAGTAATAATATTTTGCTTCGGCATAGGGTATTTCTTCGCAATGCCTTGTTTCTTTAATGTAAATAGTGGTTTTATTTGGCAATTGGGAATACGAGACATTCACGATGTTTTGTCTGTTTAATTTCAACAGCTTATATGCATCAGGCGCTATGTCCTGAATATCGGCTACCTTAAATAAATTTTGTTGGGGTTGAACAAGTTTTTCAGCTAAGGGATGCAAAGAACTCATTACTTTTTTATCAATGAGCGAAAATTTATTCTTTACTTTTTTGAATGAAGCTACCGTGTAACTGAAACACTGTTCATGCTTTTTCCGGATTGCCCGGTTATACTTTAAAGGGTCCTGTAATCCATCAGTAAAAGGTGAGAGATCTCCGCTGATGATTCGCTCAAATAACTGAAGCTCGTATTTCATAAATTAAGATTGGTAGAGGGGCAGCAAAATGATTGTAAATACATAGTGTTTAAATAGCATAACTCATAACGAAATTTATTATTTCGTTTCATCGTTCGTCTATTGTTATCTTATTGCTTGTTTAGCCATACCAAGGCGTTATATAAGGCAATATGGTAAATGGTTTCGTGTTTCATATCGTTGTAATACCTGAAAGCTGATTTTGGTTTTCCCTTTACTATTACCTGTAACTTTTGAAAAAGTGCTTTTGCATCACGTACCATA
>JBDSFC010000190.1:0-10450 GCA_039919745.1 Bacteroidia bacterium
AATTGGATGTTGCATTTTCAAAGATAGTCTCTGGTTTAATTTAAAATTAACATCGAAACAATTAAGTGAACAAAAAGGGAGGTAACAATGAGTTGGAAAATCAGTTTTAATATAAGAGAGAAGAATTTATAAAATTAAAAAATCAATATGGTAAAGATAATGCAATGTTAAGTCAAAAATGCGAGACTCAGATGCTTGAACAAATGACTTAATATGTTATTGAGTATAAAGATATAATATTGATCCAACGTGGGTTTTTTTATCCAGTAATTATTGACGCATATAATACTCTTGGCTATTCAATTGAAATTTTAGTGGCTTTTACAATAGGAAGCATAACATATGTAGGTATGCTCGAACATCTGTATACTAATAACTATATTCACATTGGTTGCACAAATAGTGTAAAACAGGTAAATAAAATGTGATTTGGTTTTACATCGGTTTCACCGAAAGCCATGTTATTGTTGAAAAATGCAAAACCCAACAAAACTTCTTTGTTGGGTTTACACTGTATTGTGGTGCCTCCAAGGATTCGGCTACGCCAGTTTCTTTAGAACCGTTTCTGCAAATCGATAAAAGGCAATGCCAATTTTATTTTCTATAGTCCTTTGAAAGCAAGGCTTTCTCGGCCTTATGAAAATAAAAAAGCCCTTTCAATAGAAAGGGCTTTTATTGTATTTGATGTGGAGACTACCGGAAAAATTTCGAACCATCTGAAGGCTGATCTCACTATATTTTACCAGTTAAAGGATTGTTTATCAGCTTTATAAAAAATGGAGCAGGAATTGTACTCTACTATTTTTTAACCACAATCTTTTCTTTTCCCCATTGAGCAATTAGCTGATTTTGGTCGAAGCTTTTGAAAGTAACACCATCAATAGTTTCATTTGCTTTAATTAGTTTTGACTGGCCATTAACACTTACTAATGCGGTTGCAGCGCCACTTGAGGTATTTTTGATAAGGCCCAGGTATTTTACATCAGGTGTTTGTTTTACTATGGCTGGAGTTGGTGTTTTAACAACAGTTATTTTTTTTTCTTTTTTCTGACCTTCACTTAGGCTATAGTTAGATGAGTTTTTTTGTTTTTCACCTTCTCTTAAAAAAGGATCAGGGTAATTTAATGCAAGTTTATAAGTAACACTATCTTTTATCTCATCGATCTTAAAACTTTCTGTGTTAACGGAAATTTCAATATCATCAGTACTGGTGTAGGCAGCATAAAATCTATAAATGAAAAAACCCCAAATAGCAATATTTAGTGGGACTAAAATGTATATGGCTTTTTTGCCCTTAAACATGTTACTGGATCAATTGAAAATTTAATGAGCTGCTAAAATTAGTTGCGTTACCAACACCGTCAATTGATTTTAAGCGCCACCAATATGGAATTGGTGAGGCAGAACTTGTTCCGGCAGCCAATGGACTTGCAGGACTTATAGCATTTATTTTAATGCTTGTAGCACTTACCGTAGTCGTTCTCACAAGGTTGTTAAATGAAGCGTCAGTATATATAAACAAGCTATCATATTGGGCATCAGGCGCGCCGTTCCTCGTCCATCGCAGATCAAAAGTGTCTTTTACAAAAGGATTTGATGTAGGGTAGGTTGGGGTTGAAACTGCTGAAGGCGCTTTTAGATCGATAGTAAAAGTTTGCGGCGTGTTATATTGTGAAACACTGGTTGCATTTAACGCCTTAACTCTCCACGATACTGTATAATTTGCTGCAGAAGCCAACGTAAAGGTGTAAGCGTAACTGGTTGCAGTGGTAATGGAATAGTTGATCACAGCATTATTAAGAGTTAGTTCAACCGAATAACTACTTGCAGAGCTTAATGAGTTCCATGAAAATGTAAAGGTTTTATTTGCTGTTACCAAACCGGTTAAAGGGCTAATCGGAACAACTAATTGATTTGTAAGGTTTGTGGTGGAATCTATCTTTAAACTATAAGTTTGAAAAGCCGTTGCTCCTCCTGCATTTGTAGCTTTTATTCGCCATTGATAAATTCCGGGATTAAGTGATAAATTAAGTTTTGTTCCAGTAATGTTAGTATCCGCTATTAACTGGGCAACACTTGCAAAACTTGGCTTTACAACCTGCACATTATATTTTTCAGCTCCATCTACCGGCTCCCACCAAAAGGTTACTAAATTAATAGAGGTAACTAAATTATCAGCTGGTGCGTTTACAGTGATGGTTTTGTTTTTAATATCTTCTACCACAAAATCTTTGCGGCATGAATATAAAACAATTAGAAAAAGACTTACAAAAATTAATTTTTTCATTTTATTTATTTTAGTTTTTGTTCAAAGGATTGTGTGACCATTGTCAGATATAAATTTTTCTTTTTTGTCTGCATATCTTTTATGGTATAAAATTTAGCTGACATTATTTTAGCAACGTATTTATATTCGTTCTCTAAAAGGTATAATAAAGATAGTAAATTGTTGAAATTTCCTTTAACGGTAAAGGTATTTGTCTGCACTTTTAAATTATCGTTCTTAAAAGATGAATTAACAGGTATTTCGGTTACCAGACATTGATTATTCTCCGCAAAATCAGAAATATAGGCCGTTAATTTATCGCGTACAGCCATTGAATCATTTTTGGTATACGCTTTCTCAAATTCAGCCATTTTTGCTTTTAAAGCCGGGAGTTCTTTTTCTTTTTCTTTCAGCCATTTTAATTTTTCAGTTTTTTCGTCTATCTCTTTTATCATTGTAAACGTGTCTGAAAAACTAAACTTATAACCAACTATAAAAAACAAAACCATTCCTGCAAAAAGAAGGTAACATTTTTGTTTATAGTTTAATTTATCTAACATTATTTTGTAGTTATTCTTATTTCAAAATTGGGTAAAAGACCTTCGTTGTTATAATTAAATTTTTCGAGGCTTACATCATTTACAAAATTTTGCATTTTTAATACATTTAACCATTCATTCACGATCAGGCTTTTGTTGCAATTACCTTTTAAAACTAATTTCTTGTTGTAAAATGTTACAAGGCTGTCCTCGCTTTCTACATCTTCATTTTTTGGATTAAAATAAAGTTCACTTAAAACCACTTCTTTTGGAATTGTTGTTCCTATTTTATCGGCATATTCGCTAAGCTTATTTTTATTCAGGATTCCGGCATTTTCTATTAACCCTTTTTTTTGCTGGTAACTAGATAATAATTCGTTGATCTGGTCGTATTTTCCCTGGTAAACAGAAAGTTCTGTTTCCAGCTTATTGTTCTTATCAAAGTAAGAAGTATAAAATACAACGTTAACAATAGCAACAATAAAAGCAATAGCTACCACACCTATCATTAAAAACCTGAACTTGTTTTTTTCTACATGTGATGTTTTAATGGTTACTATTTCTTCACTATCATTTTCTGCAATTGGGTTTTGCATTAAATAACTTAAGCCACCTGCAAAACCTAAAGTTTGATGAGATGAAAAGCTAAGGTCATCTATCTTTATATTTTCATTATTCGTATTGGCTGTGATAACATCTGCGAAGCCATTACTAAGTTCTATACGCTGTAAACTGGTTTGTATTGAATTAAAATCCGACCACAAGGGTTGTAATCCAATTATAACGGGGGCACCAAGCAGGACATCAGCAACTTCGTATTTTTTATTCTTTAGTTCAGTAACAATAGTATTTACTTGTTCTTTTCTGCATAGAGCGATAAAAGCTGACTGATCATTTTGTTTAAATAACTGAATAAAAAACTCAGCTGGATTTATTGCCGGTAAATTCTGCCGGATCAATTCTTCAGCAGGTTGTTCACCTTCCTGTGATAAAGTAATTTTTTTCAGGATGATCCCTTTACCATTTACAATAAGTACAATTGGAATTTTATTTTTCTCAATGTTCTTTGGCAGTTCTATTTTATCTTCACTAAAACCCGTTTGAACTATTTCGAGTTTATTGTTTTTATTTTTCAGATGCGAATAATAATAAACCAGGCCGTTATCATTAAAGCAAGCTTCAATAGCACATACCTCCGATTTAACGAGATACTTTTTGGGTATCCATTTATCCCAGAACATGTTTTAGCTATAAATTACAGTGGGCTTAATAAAAATAGTGAGTTTATTTTGCGATTTTGCCTTGGTACGATTACCAAAGATCCATCTTAAAACAGGTACGCGTGAAAGAAAAGGTAGTCCGCTTCCTGAATTGTTTGTTTGATTTTCTTCAAGGCCGCCTAACATTACCATCTCTCCATTTTTAACACGGATCAACGATTGAAAATCCCTGTTAATGGTGCCAGGGGGCGCTGTGTTGGAAATTCTTTCTGTAAAGCTGGATTGTTTTACATTGATGGTCATGGTAATTTGTTCATCTCCTGAAACCTGCGGATCGATAGTAATTGAGAGATCAGCATTAACGGGCTTGTAAACTACAGTCTGTAACAAATTTTGTTGTACACCCGTGTTAACCAAATTATTATTTACTTCAGAATAATATTGTGTCTGGCCGATACTTACTTTTGCTTCGTGCCCGTTAAGCGTTGCTATTTGTGGCGTAGAGCGTAGTTTTAAAACGCCGTTTGATTCCATGGCTTTTAAATTGAGGTAAAAATTTGGCGTTACATTACCTAAATTTATTATGCCCAAACCATTAATACCACTAATAAGATTATTAATAGAATTAGAATTTAACTGCACATTGTAGTCTGGTATAAGCGAACCGGATGTTACTGCCGGTTTTGTTCCGATACCTGCTGAGATACCCGCTGAAAGCGAATTACTTTTTCTAACGTCGGCAATGATCACTTCAATATGGATCATGGGCACAACAAGATCTATCTGGCGCATAAACGATTCCAGTTCAATTATTCTCGGTTGAGAGCCACTAACAATAAGACCGTTAAGATCTTTAAATATTTTTATCTCAATTCCTTTTTTTAATTCTGCGGGAATCGCATCTATCACTTTTTCAATGGTCCTGTTCTTTAAAGTGATTAGTTTGCTTTGGCGAAGACCTTCCAAATTCCTATCACCAAACAAATAACTTTCACCTTCCTTTTTATAGGTAATATCAGTACCATTAAATAACAATTTTAAAAATTCGTCATAAGGTGCTTCATCTACTTTTAATGTGGTATTGCCTTTTAGTTCGCTAAATAAAAAATAGTTTTTTCCTAATTGTTTTGAGATCGTGCTTACTATTTCTGTAATTGGCATATTTTGAACATCCATGCTAATTAAACCATCTTTTATTTTAATTGCAGTGTTGGTTGGCGTATTGTTTGTGTTAAGATTTCCGTAAGGGTTATTTGGCTGGTTGTTATTTTGGTTAACTACATTTTGTTTTTTCTCGAAAATATAAAAATCATCCGGTGTTTTGGTTACTTTCATGTCGTTAGCAAAAGCAAGTTTTTCCAAAGCATTATTAAATGGCGCGGTTTGCATAAAACCATTTACAATTTTACCTGCAAGATCCGGACTGAAAATAATATTCTTGCCGCTTAGTTTGGTAATTTCTTTGGTTACGTTGCCAAGAGTGTCATTAGTTAGATCATAACTTAAAAGGTCAGCAATTGGTTCGTATTTAATATTTAATTTTTTGCTTAATGGTGTTTTCTTTTCGGCAATTGGTTGAACGTATTTTACAAAGGTGATGATGGGGCCAACAAAAACAATGTCAAGATCATAACGCTTTGCAAGAAAAATAAAAACTTCTTTGGCAGAAACTTTACTAAAGCTGTTGGATAACTTAAAATCAAGAGAAGGGTCAACATTAACATTAAGGTTGTTGTTTTTTGCAATTGCACTTATATATTCCTGTATGCTTGCGCCATTCATCGACAGGTCCACCTGTTCATCAATGCCAGGATAACTTTTTGCCAGCTGGGTTAACTTTTCTTCTATTACATCAAACCTGTCCTGTGCTTTAACAAGAAAGGAAAGAAATAAAAATACGATCACTACAACTTTATACTTCATTGATCAAATATGGATAAATTTCTTCTAAGCTTGTATCTCCGGCTGCAAATAATTGTATTGCATTTTCCGATAATTTGTCTATTTTATTAACTTTAAGGTAATCGTCTACTGATGTAACGTTATTTTTAATGTGTTCGCCTAATTCGCGTGTAATATTTATTACTTCATAAATAGCTTTACGGCCTTTGTACCCGGTGAAGTAACATTGCTGGCAGCCTTTGGCAGAGTAGTGATGCGAAATAGTCAGTTTCTTATAATTATCGGGTAGTTCTTTTTTATCTAACTCCTGTTTTGTTTTACAATGCGGACAAAGTGTGCGGATAAGCCTTTGCGCCACCGATAAATTAAGCACACTTGCTAATAAGTAAGGGGCTATACCCATATCCACCAGCCTTGAAACAGTGCCCCAGGCGGAGTTGGTATGAATGGTAGACAATACGAGATGCCCTGTTAGCGCTGCACGAATAGCCATTTGTGCTGTTTGCGCGTCACGGATCTCACCTAACATAATAACATCAGGGTCTTGACGTAGAAAGGTGCGCAAGGCTTCGGTATACGTTAGCCCAATATCTTCTTTTAATTGTACTTGATTAATACCATCAAGCGTATATTCAATTGGGTCTTCAATAGTAACAATATTGTTGGTGGGTTTGTTGATCACTTTTAAAGTAGCGTAAAGGGTGGTTGTTTTACCTGAGCCGGTTGGGCCGCTGATTAATATAATGCCATTTGGTTTTTTTACAGCCAGTTCGTAACGCTCTAATTCTTCTTTATTAAAACCAAGTTTTTGAATATTGATATGGCTTGCATCACTCCCTAACAAACGCAATACGATTTTTTCTCCATACAAAGTAGGGAGTATAGAAACACGAATATCTAAATTTGAATTATTGAACTTAAAACGAATGCGCCCGTCCTGTGGCATTCGCTTTTCAGCAATATCGCAGGATGCAGCTATCTTAATTTTATTGATGAGGGTAGGGTATTCTGCTTTATTTAATTTGTGACGGTCTATTAAAACGCCATCTACTCTAAAGCGGATACGGCATTTTTCGCTGTATGTTTCTATGTGTATATCAGAACTATGAAGGTCTTTTGCTTCTTTTACAAGTGTCTCTAAAAAATTATTATCATTTACGTTTAAGCGATAAGTTTCATTTAAACTTGAGTTTAATCGCTCGCCCTGATTTGCCTTCGGATAATTGCTCAATAAAAGTTGTTCTAATTGTTCGGGCTTTTCGTTTTGCAAAATAATTTTTTTACCAAAAATTATTTCAAGCTCACTTTTTAATTCGACTGTATTTTTTTGTTCCGAAATAAGCACATGTAAAGTATTTCCATCTAACTGAAAAGGAACTATACCATAATACCAAGCCTGGTCTATAGTAATTAAGTTCTTAAGGTCATTATTTAGTTTTACAACTTCCACAAAGGGGTAACTAAAATACGTTTTTTTGCTTAGATAATTACTTAATTACAGGAAATTATGCTGTTTTTAATGTAAAAAGAGGGGTGGGCTTTATAACTGGTAGCTATTTAAGGACAAAAGTGTTTTTGTTAACATTAAGTTCCAAAATAAATTATGCTGATAAAACCGATCATTAACAAAAAAATAATACAGATTAAACTGATAATTTAAATTATTTAGAAACAAGTTTGCCGAACTTATTATCTTTTTTAGTACTTGCACCAAAATAAACTTCGTTACTATTTAGATCTATTTTATACAAGTTGGTATATATAAAAGGTAGAGTTGCTTTTTCTGACTCGGTAAAATCTGTTACAGTTATTTTCCCTTGTTTATCTATTGAAATTAAAAAAGTAGTAGACTTATCCTCTTTATATGAGTCTAGTTCGATCATGTTTTTTTCGGGCTTAATTTCACTAAAGAAAGATGCTTTTGGTTTTTTACTATTAACAAATAAATTCAGATAATTATCCCCTCCAACTACTAATACAGAATGATGCGATTTATCGCCTTTCCCCAGGTAGTTATCGGTACTACTTTGTGATTTAATTATTTTTTTTGCCCAGGTATTATTTTTATCACAGTTAACATTAAACACGATCAGGTCAGAAAATTCATAAGTAGTATATCTTAAAGTAGGGTTTTTATCATACACATAATTTGAACTATAACTTTCACACACAATACTAATACTTCCATCGCCAAACTGGCTAATTGTTTTAACACTATAACCGGTGTTAGGTGCATTAAAATGTTTGTTATCTGCCGGAAATAATTCAAGCGCTCTTAGGTCTTTTTTAATAACTGTATCAAGACCTTTGCTAAATGTAAAACAAAACGCACCATTCAAATAATCAACCTGGTTCATTAAAAACTTGTTGTTTTTTTTGCCCTGCCTGTTAGAATATAAGCCCACGCACATAGGCTCATTCTTTTTATTAAAGATCATCCGGTAATCATAATGGCTAATGGTATCCCACAGAAGGCTGTAATCGGTAAGTTTGTTTTGTTTGCTGTTGTAACAAAACAATTTGCTAAGCGGTTTATTGTCGTCTGCTTTTTCACCCGGCTTTAAAAGGCCGGTACCAACAAAATATAAATAATCTCCTTTCACAATAGGGTCTAATGGCAATGTTGCCGGCTTGGATCGATATGGCAGGTCAAAATCTTTACTCCAAAGCGGTTTAATGTTTTCATCAAATGCTTTATAAGTAAACTTTACCGAATTATCTTCATCTTTTTTTTCGTATTCTAAAACAAGAAGTTTTTTGCCGTCATCAGAAACCTGGAACTTGATCCCGTCAACATCTTTGCTGTCTTTTACTTTTTTTTCATCAACTAATATTTTTTCTGCTACTGAACCATTATTATTGATCTTATTGGCAAAAACAGATAATTTATTATTGTACTCATAAAAATTCTTTTGAAAAAAATAGATATTATTTTTAAGGATCACATAACGTTCTTCGATCATTTTGCCAAATTTATCTGTTGGGCGGGTAAATGTTATTTGCTGTTTTATTTTCAGGTCTGCTTTAGATAACTCCGTTATTTTAGAGCTGGTTTCGGTAACACCAATAACATAATAAAAATACTCTGTATTTTGCCCTACGTAAACGCCCTTTCCGGCTGAATCGGCCCAGCTGATGGTAAAAGGTTGGCTGTATGATAATAAAATATTTAAAATAAATAATAAGGTTATTTTTGTTTTCATAGAGTAAATTTATATAAAATAATTAATTTTCAAATTATCCTGACTTTACTTTTTAAAAAAAATAGTTGTAAATAAACAAATTATAACGTAAAATTAGGATGTAAATACCATGCCAAAATTAAGTATAGATAAACCTTTGTTGCCATTGTTTCGTAAGTTCATAAACGAAATTAAAAAAGGCCGGCATCTGCAAACAAACGGCAATCGCATTAAAAAAGCCAGTATTGAAAATTACGGTTACCTGGAATTGCTTCTTACAAAATTCAGCACCGAAAAAAAGTTTAAGATCCGTGTAAAGAATACAAGCGCTTTAACCAAAAAACAATTTGAAGACGAGAAAAAATACTGGAAAAATTTTTATTTTGAGTTTACTAATTATTTGTATGATGATCTTGACCATCACGACAACTATGTAGGCCGCATGATGAAATTACTGCGCAGTTTTTTTAATTACCTCAATAATGAAAAAGGCATGAATGTTGGTTTTTTTCACCGTAAATTTTACACACCTTCCGAAGAGCCCGGTATTGTTGTATTAACCCCCGAACGTTTAAATTATATGGTTAATAACAAGGCTATTGAAAAAGACTTAAGTCCCGATCTTAAAGAAGTAAAAGATGTGTTTGTATTTGGCTGCCTGGTGGCTTTAAGGTTTAGCGATCTGATGGCCCTTAAAAAAACCAACCTCGAAACCGTTAATAACAGGGTGTATTTAAATGTACAGTCTAAAAAAACGCAAACTTACACTAAGGTAAAATTGCCGGAATATGCTATTGCCATTGCCGCCAAATATGCCAAACATTATAGAAATAATTTTTTGCCAACGTTTAATAAAGCCTTTATGAATAAAAAGGTAAAGCTGGTAATGGAAAAGTATGGTTTTACCGAGCCGGTTGTTTTAACAAAGCAGAAGCGGGGAGTGCCGGTGCCTTTATACAAAAACACTAAAAGTAAAACGCTTTACCGTTTTTGCGATGCGGTAACTACGCACACTATGCGGCGCACTGCTATTACTACTATGCTAAGCCTGGGTATGAACGAGCAAACTGTAAGGCAAATAAGCGGCCATGCTGCCAATAGTAAAGAGTTTTTTAGGTATGTGGCCTTTGCACAAACTTATATTGACCATGAAATTGACAGCATGCATAAAAAACTGGACCAAAAAAAGCTGGAATTTGCAGCAGAAATATAGCAAAAAGCTACTTTTTTAGTTATATTTGATATAAGTAAAGTTCTTTGAATACAGGCTACAGCATATAAAGCAGGCTTTTTGCATACTATGCCTTTGGCATGGCTCTACCGAGCCGAAAATATACCGCC
>JBDSFC010000422.1:0-4609 GCA_039919745.1 Bacteroidia bacterium
AATTTTACAACCTGTAATTCTTCTGCAAATTTTGGATAATCCAACCATACGTTAAGCATAAAACGGTCTAACTGCGCTTCAGGTAAAGGATAAGTTCCCTCCTGCTCTATTGGATTTTGAGTAGCCAGTACAAAGAATGGTGTATCTAAAACGTATTTTTTTCCGGCAGCAGTAACCTGTCGTTCCTGCATAGCCTCTAATAAAGCTGCTTGTGTTTTTGGTGGTGTACGGTTGATCTCATCGGCTAAGATTATATTAGCAAATAAAGGGCCTTTAATAAATTTAAAGCTACGGTCTTCATCCAGTATCTCGCTACCAATAATATCACTTGGCATAAGATCGGGCGTGAATTGAATACGGTTAAACGTTAAACCTAAGGCTTCAGAAATAGTATTTACCAATAAGGTTTTTGCCAAACCCGGCACACCTACTAATAAACAATGGCCTTTGCTAAAAACAGAGATCAATACGTTCTTAACCGTATCATCCTGCCCAACTATTACTTTGGCAATTTCTTTTGTTAATTGATTATATTTTAAAACAAAATCCTGTAAAGCTTCGGTATCCGATTTATATTGCATAATTGTAATTCTAAACGAAAATTATGGTTTAAAGATAGGAATAAATAATTAAAAGGAATTTAAGAAATATAGGGCCTAAGAGCCAAAATAATTTAAAAAAAAGGCCTTAGGATCAGCACTTTAAACTTTTAAACCAATAACCAGTACATCATCGATCTGGTGGCCATTTCCTGTCCATGTCTCGAACTTTTCTTTAATGATTTTGTATTGCGTTTTAATGTCTTCGTGGTAAATATCCAGCAAAGTTGCTTTTAACCTTTTTGTAGTAAATTTTTTACCCATCTCATTAAACTGATCAGAATAACCATCAGAAAAAATGTAAAGCATATCACCTTTATTTAAGTAAATCGTATGTTCTATAAATATTTTTTTTCCATCCTTTAAATTTCCACCAATAGAAAGGGGACTGCCCTTTATTTCTTTTAAACCATGTTCATTAATAAGGTATAAAGGTCTGTGCGCACCGGAAAATAGGCAGGTTTTTTTATCTTTTGAAATACTACAAACCGACATATCCATACCATCATAGGATGAATTTATATTTGCCACTTGGTTTAATGTTTTAATTACTTTTCCATTTAACTCTTCTAGTATTTTCCCCGGGGCTGTTATTTGATAGTCATAAATTATTTCATTTAGTAATGTTGATCCAATCAAAGACATAAACGCACCGGGCACACCATGGCCGGTACAATCAATTGCAGCAACAATATAAGAATCGGCTGTTTCAGCAAACCAATAAAAATCACCGCTAACAATATCACGTGGTTTATAATAAATAATTGTTTCAGGTAATTTTTCAAGGATCATATTTTTTGAAGGTAACAATGCTTCCTGTATTTTTTTTGCATAATTAATACTATCTGTTATGTCTTTATTTTTTACTTCCAGTTGTGTTTTTACTTTTTCTACTTCTTCTTTTTCTTCCTGCAACAAACGTGTTTTTTCATCAACCATACCACGTAATATAATTTGGGTTTTCTTTAATCGTCGTGTTCTTAAGTAGATCACGTAATTGATGATGATGATCAATATACCAGAAATGCCAATATAGAACCACCATTTTTTCCACAGAGGTTCGTCTATTATAAAATTGATCTCAACAGGTGCCATACTACACTGACCTTCACCGTTACAGGCTATTAACTGGAAAGTATATTCTCCATCACCCAGTTTTGGATAATCTACATAACGCATGATCGTTGTTTTCCAGGCAGAATCTAATCCCAAAAGTCTGTACTTATAAGTAATCTTATCTGGCTCAGTTAACGATACTGCTAAAAAATCGATACGGGTAGAATAACGTCCGTATTTTTTTTGAATCTTTTTTGAAAGATCATAAACACTATCGTTCAATGTAATTTTGGTAATAGTTAATTTTGGTTCGCTAATATTACTATTTCCCATTTCGGCATCATAATGCACTATACCTTGTGTTGTGCCAAACCAAAGATCACCATCCACGTCTTTATAGATAGCGTTCAGGTTATTTTCATAATACATTAAACCATCTTTACCGGATATGCTATGAAATGCTTTTTGGAAACTTTTTTTCTCGCTCAAACCATTTCTATGTGCGATCCAAACCGAATTATTCTTATCAACCTCAATTCCGTAACAATAATCTGAAAGCAAACCATTATTGGTATTATAATTGGTAAACCTTTCTCCATCGTATTTAAACACACCATCGCCCTCTGTAGCTATCCATATATTGTTGTGATTATCTTCGCACACACCGTGTATATTGAATGACCTGAGGCTTGCAATATCTTTAAAAGAGGTTACTTTTTGATCCTGTATAAAATAAGGTGGCGATCCATAAGATGAGATCCATTGTCTTTTTTTACTGTCAATGTAAAGATGCAAAACGTTATTGTGCAATAAACCATCATTCATAGTTGTTAAGTTTACACCACGCGAAATCTTATCGTACAAATAAATACCCTCTTTTGTGCTGATATAAATATTTGTTTTGGTTTGTGTAATAGAATTTACAGATACCAAACCCAGGTTATGCTTTTTAGAAAAATTTTCAAAATGCATATCTTCAAGGTTGAGCTTATAGATCCCATTACTATCCGTTCCTATCCATAAAACATTTTCATTGTCGATCAGTATGCCATTTACCTTATCGTTTACAAATCCATTCTTTAAATTATAATTAATGCTTGTATTTGTTTTTACATTAAAATAAGACAGTCCTTTATCAGAACCTATCCAAATGTTCTTTTGTGGGTCTAAAGCCATTGCAAGTATGTTCGTATTGAGAATACCTTCTTTATTGCCGTAAAAAGAGAATTTTTCAGCTGGCTTTTCTATCAAGCCTTCACCAAATGTTCCAAACCACATATTGCCTTCTGCATCCTGAAAAATGGATTGAATGAATTGGCTTGCCAATCCGTTTTGCTTTTCGATCACAGATATTGTAAAATTTTGAAATCTATTCTCGAATGCGATCTTTCGTAAACCTTCACCAAAAATACTTACCCACAAATTATCCGATCTATCACTATAGATAGTTGTAATGTTATTTTTTTTGGATTTAAGCTCGTCTAAAATGTGTGCAAATTCCTTGTAAACACCATGTTCATAAGACAAACCGTAGACACCCTCTCCTTCTACTGTGATCCAAAAAATATTTTTTGATCTGCCAGATGGCACTACTTGTTTTATATTACTCCCAGCAAACCTTTTAATTTCATTGGTTAATACCAAAGAATTACCGGCACCAACTTTAAAAATCTTTAAACCGTTAGAAGTTGCGGCAATTATATTACCAGAGTTATCCAGGTAAAATGAATTTATCGTTTCTGAACTTTGTGGTATAGCTTGTTTAATCCTTAATGTACTATCAATAAAAAAAATACCAGCGCCAAGAGTGGAAAGCCAAATAGTTTTATTATTACCTTCCTGGAATTGCGAAACTTTATATTCCGCTATTTCTTTACTTTTTATTTCCTTTGGTTTACCATTCTGAATATAAGTAACACCATTTTGAAAATGGCCAAGCCATGTAATATTACGGGAATCTGTAAAATTTGTGTTTACAAAATTATCCGCAACTTGTTTATTTGTGAAGGTTGTAAATCTAATTCCATCAAAAGTACAATATGCCTCACCTGTTGATAAGGTAAGATAACCATTCTTTGCCTGTGAAATATGATAAATATAGCTCTGCGATAAGCCATTATCTTCTGAATAATTTTTAAAATTATACGTTTGACCCCAGGCACTTTTAAAACTAAAAGCGCAAAAAACAAAAAACAAATAAAAGTTTAATTTCATAAAATTAGTCTTCAACCTTTACCCCGATCTTGTAACTGTATTTTGGTATTCCACCAATTGGTGTTGTAAAAAAAGGCATTAACTCGCCATATTGATTCGAAATAAAAACAACAATGTTATTGTTCTTAAGATCTTTTTGTTTTATGAACTGTATATCCAATGATGTATTTATTTCCTCCCTGGAGATCTTATGTGTGCTTTCCATCCATTTTCCTTCTTCAGCCGGTTGATTGATGTCGCCTTTTTTTGCTACAGAAACTACGCGAATAATACCATCATTATCATAATCGAAAATTTTTATTTTAACAGCGGTAACATTTTTTGCGACAAAAGGATATAAGTGCGAAACCGATCCCTTATTATCCGCTAAACGAAAAGTGTATTCATATGCAAACCCATTTCCTCCCTCTACAGGTTTATTTGCTTCGGCATCAGAAGATAAAAATAGTTTATATAAATTACCATCATTTCCTTCAAGACCCTCTATTACTACTTTAAAAACCCTACCGCCAATATCAGTTTGCAATTCACCTTCAATTGGATTAAAAGGTCCCATTGTTACCCATTGATTATCATATTCTTTTTCATTAAAAAAAATTTTTGAACCAAGTAATACCCCACTTTTATAATTCCCTGTTGGATCAGGGCTTTTGGCATCGGGATCTGAATGTGCTTTATTTCCTCCATAAACAGAGAACTTTGTTTTAGAATTAAAAGGCCCATGCGTTTCATCATGACTG
>JBDSFC010000234.1:0-5608 GCA_039919745.1 Bacteroidia bacterium
AACTACTGTTATTACAAAAGATTCAGTTGCAAGAAATCCAAATATTGTAAAACAATATTCTATCACATCTAACGCTACTATTACTCCTGTAATAAATGACGTGGTTGTTTTAGTTTCTACATCTAATTTATATTTGGCAAGTCCATCAAAAATTTATGATGGCGATACTGGCACACAAACAGGTACTGTTGCCGTTACTCCAACTGGCACTATTAATGTTACCAATTTAAATTACTACAAACGTTATCCTTTTTATAATGAGATCATGTCTTTTGTTACACCTTATGGTAAAGGACTTGACCTTGGTGTGAAAGGTAAAACATGGTATTATGATGTAACCGATTTTACTCCACTTTTAAAAGGACCTAAACGTTTATTGATGACATTAGGTGGAGAGAACCAGGAACAAATGGACCTTGATTTTATTTTTATTGTTGGTACACCTCCAAGAAATATTGTAGAGTTTAATCAATTGTGGCAAGGTGGCGCACGTTTAGGTGGCGTGGCAATTGGAAACATTACCAATAACGCACGTTTTGAAGTTTTAAATGTGCCAATGCATGCAAACGGTCAATCATTTAAAATGCGTTCAACTATTACCGGCCATGGTGCGCAAGGTGAGTTCAAACAAAACGGTGGCGCTATTCATCATTACATTAATGTAAACGGTGGCGCAAACGAATTCGATTGGCAAAATACAATTGAATGTTCAACTAATCCTGTTTATCCGCAAGGGGGAACATGGTTGTATGACAGACAAGGCTGGTGTCCGGGACTTTCTTCTTTATTAAAGGAGATGAATCTTACAACTTATGTAACACCCGGGTCAACTGTAACGATAGATTACAATACGTCCAATCCTCCAGTATCAACAGGTGATTACCGCTTTATTGTAGCAAATCAATTGGTAACATACGGCTCACCTAACCATTCGTTGGATGCGTGTATAAAAGAAGTAATAAAACCAAGCAGCAAGGTGGCATATGCAAGAACAAATCCGATCTGTTCAAGTCCGGTAATATTAGTACAAAATACAGGCACAGTAAATCTTACGAGTTTGGATTTTGAATACTGGATCAATAGTGCAAGCACAAAACAAACATTTAACTGGACTGGCAATTTGTCTTTTATGGATACATTAAGCGTGCATTTGCCCGTGGGGATGCTTTGGCAATCTGGAATACAAACCACTAACAATAAATTTAATGTCGAAATAAAGAAAGCTAATGGCGTAGCAGATGATTATTCGTTCAACAATATTTATAGCTCGCCGTTTGTTGTGCCTGAATGGGTGCCGGATAATTTCTCGATAGAATTTTTAACCAACGGAACTCTTGATAATTCCTATACATTGATTGATGATAATGGAAATATAATGGGCCAAAGTAATTTCCTGGCGCCATTAACCACTTATACAGATTATTTTACATTAAACAGTGGATGCTATACTTTAATAATTGATGACGCAGTCGGCGATGGTTTATCGTGGTGGGCTAATACTGCGCAAGGGACAGGTTTTGTTAGATTGAGAGATAATTCTAATAACATCATCAAAACATTTCAGCCGGATTTTGGTAGCAGGATCGAATATAGCTTTACAACCAACGGACCTTTATCCGTTAAAAAGAATGCTTTGGATGCTACTTTAAAATTATACCCGAATCCTACACGCGATAAATTTATTTTGGAAGGCGTTGAATTGGAAGAATCGCAGATCAGCATCATTAACGTTATAGGGCAAACAATTAGCATTCCATCTACAAAGAAAAACGATACGATGGAATTTGATACTTCTTCTTTAACAAGAGGTGTTTATTTTATCACCATTCATAAAGATGGCAGCGCAATTACAAAAAAGGTAATTGTGAACTAATCAGAATAAATTATTTTCTTAAAAAGGATTATACCATTGGTTTGAGTTAAACCAATAAAGTATAATCCTTTTTTTATACTCAATAAATTAAGATCAATAATAAATTCATTTTCAAGAGAAATCTCTTTAGTTAAAATTAATTTTCCCTGTACATCAAAAATCTGAACGGAGCTTATTTTTTCTGCTTGCAAAAATAATTTGCCATTAGTTGGATTAGGATAAATTAAAATTTCTTTTGTATTATTGATATTATTAATTCCTGTAACTACTAATTGTGGAGTACACGATCTAATAGCCCTAAAACCATTAGTAACGGTAGATCCATCGCTTTTAAAACGTAATGTTAAATTTTGTCCTGATGAAGTTATCGTTCCTGGCGAATTTGTTCCCGTATAAGAGCCGATCAATGCTGCGGCAGTTGACGAGCCGTTATATAAGAATAAAGAATCATACCCTTGTTCGGCGCCAAAACTTTTAAATTGCAGCTTTACCACACTACCTGTTGGTGCTGAAAGTGTATAGGCATAACTTTCGTTATCATAATAATTCCTTGCAGGTCCGCCCATATCAAATAGACTGTCGTTACATGTTATTGGCGCGCAATTGCTAAACTTATTCTGTATCAATGTCCAGTAATTGGTAGTGCCCGCATCATAACCTAAAGCCCAGATACCAATACCACCAAGCCCCCGCTGATTTACCATATCGTATTTTCTCCCTAAACTATACACATCATCAATAAAACATTGACGCCACATACTTGCACTTTGGTAAGAATAATAAGGGCTGTAACAAGTTCCTTCCCAATGTTTGTTTGCGGCACTATAGGTTCCGGAATTACTTATAAGATAACTCAAAGTGCGCGAAGAATTAAAATTTCCGGTGGTACTTGCAGGAATTGTATTGGCTGTTACTTCCCATTCATGGCCATAATAAGGCAGGCCTAATAATAATTTTGATGGCGTTGCACCTTGTTTAATATAATAAGTAATTGATTTTGCCAATGTATAATTGTAGCCTGTTTGATAATTATATAGCGGTGATGTGGGCCCTGCTGTACCACTACCACTGTAATAATAATCGTAGCCCATGATAGTAAAAAAATCAACCACATTATTAAGTACAGGCATATCAAAAGTGCCGCTCCAGTCAACAGCATACAAGCATACCGATAATTTATAATTTGGATTAGCCGTGTTCAAAGCATTATTTAAGTTGGTCATAAAGGTTGTAAACGGTACTTTGTCTGATGAGCCCATGCCCTCAAAGTCAATATTCACGCCATCTCCACCTCTTGCATTTAGTAAAGAAACAATGTTATTTATAAATGTAGTTTGCGCAGTTGTGCTTGCCCAAAAAGTAGAGTGCCCGCTAAACAAAGTAGCGCAGATGTGAATTTTAGTGCCATTGGCTTTTGCAACCGTAACAACACTCGCGGTGCTCCATGCAAAAGAGCCATTAGTGTTATTACCTGTTGATGGTGATGCATCGTAACTAAAATAACACAGGTCGCTGAGTAGATTCCATTGATATGCGGTGTAGGTTGTACCCACCCAATATGGGTGCCATCCAAAGATCTTTTTATTAAGCACACAAGTGGAAGTGTTAGCTGTTTCAAGTTTTTCATTACTTGTTTCCACGCCATTCTCAGCATTTCTTAAGCTATCAAATTGAGCCTCTGTTCTTAGGTTTAACGATTGATAATGCTCACTTTGTTGTTGCATAATGGATTTAAAAGCACCATTCTGCGAAAATGTTTTTGCTAAAAGAAGTAATAGACCAGTTAAAATAAGATTTTTCATTCCTTCGAAAATAGCGCCTAATTCTTATAATACCAATAAAATGCACGGCAAAAAGGCGAAATTTTGTATATTTGCGGCTAAATTAATTTAGAGAGAGATTAGTAAAGAAATGAAGAACATTCGTAACTTTTGTATTATTGCACATATTGATCACGGTAAAAGCACATTAGCAGATCGTTTATTGGAATTCACCGGCACAGTTAACAAACGCGACATGCAGGCGCAGGTGTTGGATGATATGGACCTTGAGAAAGAACGTGGCATCACTATTAAGAGTCATGCCATTCAAATGGATTATCCTTATAAAGGCGAAAAATTTGTTTTAAATTTAATTGATACTCCGGGTCACGTAGATTTTAGTTACGAAGTTTCCCGCTCTATTGCTGCCTGCGAAGGTGCATTATTAATTGTAGATGCGGCACAGGGAATCCAGGCACAAACTATTTCTAATTTATATTTAGCATTAGAACACGATCTTCATATCATTCCTATTTTAAATAAAATGGATCTGCCAAGCGCAGAACCTGAAATGGTAATGGATCAGATCGTAGAATTGATCGGTTGTGAGAGAAGTGAAATTATTCCCGCCAGTGGAAAAACAGGAATGGGGATTGAAGAAATTTTAGCAGCTATTATCGAAAGAATAAAAGCACCTGTTGGCGATCCAAATGCACCTTTACAGGCGTTGATCTTTGATTCTGTTTTTAATTCATTCCGCGGTATTATAGCGTATTTTAAAATTATTAATGGTACCATTAAAAAAGGCGAGAAAGTAAAATTCGTAAACACCGGTGCATTTTATAATGCAGATGAAGTTGGTGTTTTAAGATTGAAACCCGAACCCCGCCCTGAGTTAAGTACAGGCGATGTAGGATATATTATTTCGGGAATTAAAAGTGCAAAAGAAGTAAAAGTAGGTGATACCATTACACATTTTGATCGCCCCTGTACGGAAGGTATTCATGGTTTTGAAGAAGTAAAACCAATGGTATTTGCAGGAATTTATCCTGTAGATACAGAAGATTTTGAAGAGTTGCGTTACAGCATGGAAAAACTTCAGTTGAATGATGCTTCTTTAACCTGGGAACCTGAATCATCTTTAGCTTTAGGTTTTGGATTTCGTTGCGGCTTCTTAGGCATGTTGCATATGGAAATTGTTCAGGAACGTTTAGAACGCGAATTTAATATGACCGTTATTACAACGGTTCCTAACGTTTCGTACATTGCCTACCAAACAAATGGCGATGTTGTAACGGTAAATAACCCAAGCGATCTCCCGGATCCGGGGCGTATAGATAGAATTGAAGAGCCGTATATTAAAGCAAACATTATTACCAAATCAGAATTTATTGGACCGGTAATGAGTTTATGTATTGAGAAACGCGGGCAAATTGTAACACAAAATTATTTAACGGCAGACCGTGTAGAGCTGGTTTTTGAAATGCCATTAGGTGAAGTTGTATTTGATTTCTTCGATCGTTTAAAATCCATTTCAAAAGGGTATGCTTCGTTCGATTATCATCCAACAGGCATGCGCGATTCAGATCTTGTTAAATTAGATATTCTTTTAAAAGGCGAGCCGGTAGATGCTTTATCGTGTTTAATTCATAGAAGTAACTCTTATCAATTCGGTAAAAAGATCTGCGAAAAATTAAAAGAACTGATTCCGAAACAACAATTTGAAATTCCTATCCAGGCTGCTATTGGCGCAAAAATTATTTCGCGCGAAACAATTAGTGCCATGCGTAAAGACGTTACTGCTAAATGTTACGGTGGTGATATTAGCCGTAAGCGTAAATTGCTTGAAAAGCAGAAAGAGGGAAAGAAGCGCATGCGTCAGGTGGGCAATGTCGAAATACCGCAATCTGCATTTATGGCCGTTTTGAAATTAGATGATTAGGAAAGACGCAATGCATTGCGCATATATTTAGAA
>JBDSFC010000278.1:0-2550 GCA_039919745.1 Bacteroidia bacterium
CTTGAAAATTGAAAGGCATGCGAATTAACTACTTTTTGAGTTTCAATAAATGATTTATAAAACGGTGATCCCTGCGAACCGGTTAAAACATCAGCAAGAATTTCTAATGCAGCTTCATCTTTATCATTTTTAGCAACCGTAGGATATGCCACTGTTATCATTGGAAACTTTACATTATCTTCATAAGAAACATAACGGTTAGTCTCTAATTTAAAAGTAGCCACAACCTGTTTATTTACTTCAGTACCTCTTTCAATACTTCCAAAGTACTTTTGAGCCAATATCAAAACCTCATCTGTATTTACATCGCCTGCAATGGTTAAAACAGCATTATTAGGGCCATACCAACGCATATAAAAGCGTTTAAGGTCATTTACATCTACTCTATCAAGATCAACCAGGTAGCCTATAGTTGTCCAACTGTATGGATGACCTTTAGGATAAATAGCTTCGCCTAATTTTTCAAAAACAAGTCCATAAGGTGCATTATCATAACGTTGTCCTCTTTCGTTCTTTACAGTAGAGCGCTGTACTTCAAATTTTTTCTGGGTAACCGAATCCAATAAAAAACCCATCCTGTCTGATTCGAGCCACAACATCTTTTCCAATTGATTACTTGGCACAGTTTCAAAATAATTTGTTCTGTCTGTATTTGTGCTTCCGTTTAAAAGACCACCCGCATCTGTAATAATTTTAAAGTGTTGTTCATCTGCCACATTTTTTGAACCCTGAAACATCATGTGCTCAAAGAAATGCGCAAAGCCGCTTCTGCCCTGTTGCTCGCGGGCACTGCCCACGTGATAGGTAACGTCCACATAACAAATAGGATCGCTATGGTCTTCATGAATTAAAATAGTAAGCCCATTAGTAAGTTCGTATCTTTTATAAGGTACAACAATTTCGTTTCCTGTTTTTTTAACCTCTTCAATAAATTTTGGAGTTGGATAAATTGTGTTAGGTCCGGAACTGGCAATAGGTATATTTTTTTGTGCTGTTATGATAGAACTATAACAAATAACAAATGCACTTAAAAGAAGTAGTTTTTTCATAGTTTAAATGAGTAGCAAATATAGCAGAATTGTGATTTTATACCGCATTAAAATTAGTTTTAATTAGCGTTTTTAGAGTCTTGTTTTTATAAACATTTAACATGCTTCTGTAATAAAACAAATTATTGTATGTACCTTTGTAATATAAATTTATAATCATGTATCCTGAAGCAATTGTAAACCCAATGAAAGCCGAATTAACAACGGCAGGTTTTAAAGAATTAACCAGTCCTGAAGATGTAGATAAAGCTATTAAAGCAGAAGGCACTACCCTTGTGGTGGTAAATTCAGTTTGCGGTTGTGCTGCTGGTGCTTGTCGCCCGGGAGTTAAAAAAAGCCTTGAAAATGCTAAAAAACCAAGCAATTTAACTACTGTTTTTGCAGGTTTTGATGTTGAAGCTGTGAATCAGGCGAGAAAGCATTTTTCTCCATATCCTGCAAGTAGCCCTGCTATTGCCTTATTTAAAAATGGCGAGTTGGTACACTTTGTAGAACGTCACAATATTGAAGGTCATAATGCTTTAGCTATCTCTGAACATTTAAAGGCTGTTTATGACGAATTTTGTTAATTAAACTAAAACAAATCTTTAAAAGACGCATATTTTTGCGTCTTTTTTTATTTATTTAGGTTACTTTTGTCACGAAAACGAATTAATAAAAAAACGAGAAACAAATGAAACTATTTAGAATTTTAGCTGCGGGTTTGATCCTAACCATCGGAAGCTTAAGCTTTACCTCTTGTGGAGGCGAAAAAGAAAAAGAAGTTAACCCATTAGCAGATAGTTTACAAAGCGTAAATGGTGACCTGAATGGAAAATTAAGTGAAAAAGAAGCCGCTATGCAGGAATTTATTTCATCATTTAATGAGATCCAGGAAAATTTAAATGCCATTAAAGAAAAAGAAAAAATTGTTTCGAATGTAAGTTCGCAAGGTGATGTAAAAAGCAAGGAAGATCAAATTAAAGAAGACATCCAGGCTATTTATGACCTAATGTCGAAAAATAAGAATCGTATCAGTTCATTAAGCAAAAAATTAAAGAACAGTAATTTAAAACTGGAAGGTTTGGAAAAAATGATCGAGAACCTTCAAAACAGTATTAATTTAAAAGATAGCGAGATCGCTGAATTAAAAACCAAAATGGAAGGTTTAAATATTGAGTTATCTAATTTAACTACCAATTACCAGGAAGTAGAAGCTGAAGTAGCTGTAAAAACGGAAGAGATCAATACTGCTTATTATGCAATTGGTACTTCAAAAGAATTAAAAGAAAAAAATGTTATCTCTAAAGAAGGTGGATTTATTGGTTTAGGAAAAACTACCAAAGTAAAAGCAGATTTTAATAAAGAATACTTTACTAAAGTAAATATCGAACAAACTGCTACCATTAATATTGGCGCTAAAAAAGCTAAGATCATTACTACACACCCAAGTGGTTCTTATAAAATTATTGGTGAAAAACCGGTTGAAAAAATTGAAATTACCAACGCTAAAGATTTCTGG
>JBDSFC010000429.1:0-3979 GCA_039919745.1 Bacteroidia bacterium
AGAATTATGTATCGTTCAAAAGCCCTGCATCCTGGTTCCATTACCAACAGCGGCAGAAGATCACCAAACAAAAAATGCCATGTCGCTGGTAAATAAGAACGCAGCTATTTTGGTAAAAGATATAGAAGCAACAAAAGTATTGGTGGATAAAGCTATTGAATTGATAAATAATTCTACCGAACAACAAACATTAAAAACAAATATAAAACAGCTGGCTTTTTTAAACTCGGCAAATGTAATTGCAAAAGAAGTTTTAAAACTGGCAAACTATAATATAGAAGAAATTTAAAAACTTGTCATGCTGAGGAACGAAGCATCTCTTTATAGAGATTCCTCCTGCCGTCGGAATGACATTATGAATTATATAAATGAACATACTTAACTATAAGCTATATTATTTTCTTGGCCTTGGAGGCATTGGTATGAGTGCGTTAGCGAGGTTCTTTAATCATTACAAAAAAGAAGTGATCGGTTACGATAAAACAGCAACTGTTTTAACCAATCAATTGCAGGATGAAGGAATTGCCTGTCATTTTGATGATAATGTTACAGCTTTAGAATCCATTTTAACTTCTTACAAAAAAGAAGAGGTATTAGTTGTTTATACGCCGGCTGTTCCGAAAGAGCATGGCGAATACCAGTTTCTTTTAAGAAATAATTACACTATTTTAAAACGCTCCGTTGTTTTGGGTGAGATCACCAAACAATTTAAAACCATTGCCATTGCCGGAACACATGGTAAAACTACCACTACAACTTTGGTTACCCACTTGTTAAAAAGCGCGGGCATTAATTGTTTTTCGTTTATGGGGGGCATTTCAAAAAATTATAATACCAATTTGCTGCTTGGCGACGTTAACGACAAAAATGCTTACGTAGTGGTTGAGGCAGATGAATACGATCGTTCTTTTTTAACATTACATCCTCAAATTGCCGTTATTACAAGTGTTGACGCAGATCACCTCGATATTTATGGCGACGCAAGTCATGTTAAAGAGGGGTATACCTTGTTTGCTAAACAAGTAAAAAGTGACGGTATCCTGATTGTTAAAAAAAATGTTGATAACGATTTGACGCTGAGTAATAAACGCCTTATCTACTCATTAAATTTAGATACTGAATATTGTGCCGAATCCATTGTTATGGAGAACGCGCAATTTTCGTACAACATTAGAAGTCCTGTTGAGGCTATAAGTGGCGTAACGCTTGGTTTACCGGGCTTACACAATATAGAGAATTCGATTGCCGCAGTGGCAATTGCACAACAGATCGGGATCAAAGGTGATGTGATAAAAAATGCTTTACGTTCTTTTAGCGGGGTAAAACGCCGTTTTGATTATAGGGTTAAAACCGAAAAAGTGGTCTACATTGATGATTATGCTCATCATCCGGAAGAATTAAAGGCCACGATCGGATCATTAAAAAAATTATACCCTACAAAAAAAATAACCGGCATCTTTCAACCGCACTTATTTAGCCGCACACGCGATTTTGTGGATGATTTTGCGGCAAGTTTGGACATGTTGGATGAGTGTATTTTGCTAGACATTTACCCGGCCCGCGAAAAACCAATTGAAGGTGTTACTTCAGAATGGTTGTTAAGCAAAATGAAACTGAAAGACAAAAAACTGATGACCAAGCAACAGGTGTTGGATAGAATGAAAGAAACAACACCGGAAGTTTTGGTAACGATGGGAGCGGGAGATGTTGATTCACTGATTGAGCCGCTTGAAAAAATATTAAAATAAGTTTTGAAAAAACTAAACTATAAAAAAATCTTAATTACTGTTCTTTGGATTATTGCCATTGCAGGCTTAACAAGCTCATGGGCTTTCGTTTCAAAAAGTGAAAGGAATATTGTTGCAAAAACGTTGAATATTACTATTCACAACAACGATGAGAATTTATTTTTGAGCGAAAAAGATATTAAACAATTTTTTATTGAAAGAAAAGATTCTATTCTTCTTAACCAATACAAAAATATTAATATCCCCGAACTTGAAAAAAGTTTAAACTCGCATCCCGCTATCGAAAATGCAGAAGTTGCCGCTAATATCAATGGAGAAATTAAAATTGATATTACACAACGCACTCCTGTTTTAAGAATTATTAATCGTGACGGTGAAAGTTTTTATATTGACTCGCAAACAAAACTAATGCCCTTAAACACTAATTATTCGGCACGAGTGGTTGTTGCAAGCGGATTTATTTACGAACCTTTTTCAAGACGCTATCAATATTCGGTTGATCAGATGAAACAGAATAAATTGTATAGCGAAGTAAGTATGCTTGATGATATTTATGACGTGGCAAATGCCATTAATAAAGATTCTATTCTTTCAAATCTCATTCACCAGATCTATGTTAACGAAGAAAAAGAAATTGAGCTCTTTCCTTCAATTGGCAATCAAAAAATTATTTTCGGCAGCGCAACAGACGTTGCCGAAAAATTTAATAAGTTAAAATTATTCTATACTGAAGGAATGAATAAAGCTGACAGTTGGACAAAATATTCGAACATCAATTTAAAATATAAAAACTTAGTAGTTTGTACTAAAAAATAAAAATTATGGAAAAAACAACAAATCATGGCAACCCGAATTTAGCTTCCGAGCTGGTAGTTGGGGTAGATATTGGAACTACTAAAATTGCTGCTATTGTTGGCCGTAAGAATGAATTTGGTAAAATTGAAATTTTAGGTATTGGTAAATCTGAATCACTTGGTGTAAACCGTGGTGTGGTTGTAAATATCGAACAAACCGTTGGCTCCATTAATGCTGCCGTATCAATGGCTGCAGATAAAGCTAATGTGGATATTGGTGAAGTGATTGTTGGTATTGCCGGTCAGCATATCAAAAGTATGCAACACCGTGGCATGATCATTCGTCAGAGTTTAGAAGATGAGATAAGTCAAAAAGATATTGATAATTTAATTGACAATATGCACCGTTTGGTAATGAGCCCGGGCGAAGAAATTATTCATGTTATTCCACAGGAATATATTATTGATAACGAATCGGGAATTAAAAATCCAATTGGCCATTCAGGTATTCGTTTAGAAGGGAATTTCCATATTATCACCGGACAAATTTCTGCAGTAAAAAATATTTTTAAATGTGTTACACGTGCAGGTTTAGAAACAGTTGATCTTCATTTGGAGCCATTAGCCAGTGCTGATGCAGTTTTAAGCGATGAAGAAAAAGAGGCAGGTGTTGTATTGGTAGATATTGGTGGTGGAACCACTGACGTAGCTATTTTTTATGATGGCATTATTCGTCACACGGCTGTAATTCCTTTTGGTGGAAATATTATTACTGAAGATATTAAAGAAGGTTGCGGTATTATAAAAGCACAAGCCGAACAATTAAAAATGCGTTTTGGTTCTGCTTTATCACAAGAAAATCAGGAGAATGAAATTATTTCTATTCCGGGTTTACGTGGCCGTCCGCATAAAGAGATCTCTGTAAAGTTTTTAGCACAGATCATCCAGGCGCGTATGGAAGAAATTTTAGAATTTGTTCTGTTCGAAATTAAAAGCTCTGGCTTTGAACGTAAATTAGCTGCAGGTATTGTTGTTACAGGTGGTGGCGCTTTACTAAAACATTTACCGCAGTTGGTAATGTTAACTACCGGTATGGATTGCCGTATTGGTACTCCTAACGAACATTTAGCAGGTAATGATGACGAATTAAAAAACCCATTATATGCAACTGGTGTTGGTTTGGTAATGAAAGGTATTGAAAAATACGAACGTGATTCTAAACGTGGAATTAACGCAGTAAAAGTCGAGAACGAAGTAAAAGAAGACGTTACAAAGAAAGACGAGAAAAAAATTGCCGGACACTCAAAGAAAAAAATCGGAAGCTACTTTACTGATCTTATTGGAAGAACAAAAGATTGGATGAGTGATGATATAGAATAATTATAAGTTTTTAGTGTTTAGTTTTTAATAGCGGAAACAATTCACAATAAACTTTGT
>JBDSFC010000289.1:0-9990 GCA_039919745.1 Bacteroidia bacterium
CCTTTACACCCCACCATTTAGTTTCATAAGGGGTAATGTGAATTTTGTATTGTTTTCCGGTTGTGCCATTCCGTCTAAACAAAAATGAGATGTTATAAAGCGAATCATTTTCTATACAAAAATGGGAGCCGCCAATAATATTTATATTGTATTTTACCGCTAAAGAAGTAAACATATCTATATATTGCTGTGTGTAATCGTTTAACTCTCTTATTGCATTTGCGGGTTTTTTTTGCGTTAAAAAACTTAGCAACTGCATGGTCAACATTTCAGGAAATACAACAAAATCACTTTTGTAATCTGAAGCAGCATCAACAAAATATTCGCATTGTTGTGCAAAGTCCTGAAAATCTTTAATTGACCGCATTTGATATTGAATAGCACTTACTCTTACATAAGGAGAGTAATTAATTTGATTCGTTATAAGTGCGGATTTAAAATTGAAATTTGTCCACTCGAGTAAAGTGGCATAGCCGCACGATTCTTTATCATTAGGAAGATAATCCGGTAGTATTCTTTTTAATGCGAATCCATTCGCCAACTGAGCAGTTAATACGGGATCATATGTTTTTTTATCAATAACACGACTTACATATTCATCACAACTCATCTTTTTTTGATGTTTGTAATAATTAGGTAGTCTGCCGCCAATCAAAATTCTTTTTAAATTAAAGTGTTTTGCGAGGTTTTTACGCACATCGTATAAACGCCTGCTTAATTTCATACCTCTATATTCAGGGTCAACCATTATTTCCATTCCGTATAAGGTATCTCCATCTGCGGTGTGATTAGTTATGGTGCCATTTGCAGTAAGCTCATTCCAAGAGGATGTTTCGGAATAATTATTAAAATCAATTATTAAACTACAACTTGATGCGACGATTTTTTTTTGTACTATTATGCAAACCTGTCCTTCGGGAAAAATATCCAATACATTATTGAACTGAAGTTCTGTCCATGGTTTCATTCCCGGAAAACATCTTAATTGTAGATCAGTAATTTGCTTAAAGTCCGTTTTTTTTATTGGCTTTAGCTTTATATTTTTTATAATATTTGGTTTTAACGGCATAAAATTTAATTTAAAATAAGTTGAAATCTCTTATAATGTTACCATATTTAATTGATACTGAGATGTTTTTATAATTTTACATCAAATCATTTAACAACATTATACTAACAAATAGCTATTCATACTGTATAATTGATTCAGGGTCTGTTTAAGCAACTAATTTATTCGCGTACCGGTATTGTTAAAACAGGCATGGAAGAATGATTAATAACTTCTTTAGCAGATAAAACAGTAAGATTTTCTTTTAATGCCGTTGGTAAATTATTTACAATGGTTACCAAATCAATTGTATGTTCGCTAGTATATTCTAAAATAGCTTTTGAATAATTACTATCTGACTTGAAATGCACTTCACTCTCAATTTTATGTTTATCAAGCATGTTTTTTATGGACATTAAGTTGTTGGTAATAGCTTGTTTACTTTCTAAGGTATCGCCAGGTGAAATTCCCAATAAAATTATTTTACTCTTAAATAGTTTGGCAAACCGTAAAACATCATCTGCTTTTTTTAGGGTTAGAAATTCTTCATTGAAAGGAAATAGTATATTTTTAAAGTCTTTACTTATCTGCTTTGAAGGTAAGCTAAGAAGTGGTACTGAAGTGTTTTTCACAATATTAAAAGAGGTACTTTTAAAAAACAGATCTTTTGTAATCTTTGTCCCCATAATAACTAAATCGGCATTAAAATTCATTACAGCCCTTGTTATAGAAGGCGTTGTTTCACCCGTGTAAGTTGCTGTTTCAATTAAAACATCATGCTTGATATTAATTTCTTTTGATAGGATTTCTAATTTGTTTTTAGAAAAATTTACTAGGTCATTTAAAATAAGGTCTATTTCAACGGGTTCGTTTTCCATGTTAAAGTTAAATGGTGTATCAACAACATTCAAAACTATTAGTCTTGAATTTGATTTTTTCGCAAACTGAACTGCCGCTTCTAACGATTGGATTGAATCATCTGAAAAATCAGTTGGAAAGAGGATTGTTTTTATTTCGTTTGTTTTCATGTGTTTATTTTTTAGTTATTATAATTTTTCCTGAGAATCTTGCTTTTGTATTTATTTAAAAGGAAAAGACACCTTATTTACATCGTATTTCATACTCCATGGCGAAATATATTCTGTATTAATTTCTATACTGGGTGTTATATCTATTTCGATAGGAATATTTAATACAGGGATTAACGATGACTTAACCAGTTTTTCATCGGGAGTAGTTTTAAATAAAGATAAAATTCCGTGTTCAAAGTTGGAGACAATGCTTATTAAATCAACATTATGATCCTGTGTGTATTTGTCTATTTCCTCAGCATAATCATTGCCTATTACCATTTTTATTTGCGTATTTATACCCTTATTTTCGAGCGTTTTAAGTATCGATTCCATGTACAAACTCATTGCATCAAGACCATCATTGTTGTTTGGTGCTATACCTAATAATATAACGTTAGCTTTATAAATTCCGCAGATTCTTATTATTTCATCTGTTTTTTGCGTTGTATATAACTTATCATTTACCGGAAAGAGTATTGTTTTTATTTCTTTAAATAAGCTATCCACATTTATTGTTATTGCAGGAATAGGACAATAATCTGCAATTTTATAGGCGTTATTATGACTTTTAGCACATCGTATTATCATCTCTGGCTGAGTTTTATTAATGTATGCAAGTAATGCACTAATTAAATTACCATGTAATACTTTGTATTGAACTTTAATATTATGGGATTTTGTAATACGTCCTGCGATTTCATGAAGTAAAAATCGGGTAGCATCTTCAATCTCATTAATATTTGAAGTGTTTTTAGCCATCAGAATTTCCAATTTATCTGAGATTTTCCAGGGAAACTCGATAACATGTATCAATACTAAATTTGCCGCTGATTTTTTTGCGTAATCAACAGCATATTGTAATACGTTTAAAGAATCTTCTGAAAAATCTGTTGGAAAAAGAATGTTTTTTTTATTTGTATCCATATTGAAATGTTTAGATTATTAATTAATACAAACATACACGGATGAAACAGGATAAAGTTTGATGATTATCAAACTTTGGTGTTTTAGGAATTTAAAAGGTTATATACCAGTTAAAATATAAAGCGCTTCAAAATTTTCGATAAAAATGCTTTTGCCAATGGTTCTGAGGTATTTTTTTTCTTCAAATTGTTTTATTGTCCGTACTAAGTTTTCTAATGAAGTACCAGCATAGTTTGCAAGATCTGTACGGTTTATTTTGATTTCTGCTTCTGTGGTTATTTGATTTGGCAATAAAAATTTCTCATTTAATAATAGTAATGATAATGCCAGGCGCTCCTTTATCCCTCTTTGCGCAAATACAGTAAAACGGTTAACCATAACAGTAAACTCGTGGTTAACACTTTTTAAAATCTGATTAGATAATTCTACAGAATCGGACAGGGTTTTTAAAAAGATCTCCTTGGGAATAAACAGTAATTCACAATCTTCTATTGCAGCGGCAGAAACAGGATGTTTACCTAAACTTAAAAGTGGGCGATACCCAAATACTTCTCCGTGAGCATATATGAATAAGATCTGGATCGAACCATCATAATTTAGCTGATATACTTTTATTTTACCCTTTAATAAAATATAGATGCCTTTTGGCGAATCGTTTCGCTTAAATAAAATCTGTTTCTTTTTTAATGAAATTTTGGTTGAAGCTTTTTCAAGTTGAAGTTTCGGCTTTTTTGGAAGTGATTCAAGACTTAAACTTGTATTGAAGTGAAAATCCGTCAATCCTTCTTTTATTTTATCTCTTATGTTATTCATTAACTAATTCTTTACTATGGCTTAATTTTCTCAGTAACCTCTTCGCTTGTAGCTATGTTTTGTCCTGAAAGTTCAATGTAGGTTACGTTTGGCTTCCAAAATGAACCTCCATCAATATTGATAAATATTTTTGTTAGCCTTGCCAATTGCCCATTGATAGTAAGGTATGCCTGATAATTTTTATTGTTTTCGGAATTCATAATGTAAATGTCCACTTTGCTATATGCTTTGAGTTTAATCTTAAACCACTTTTTTTTTGAATCAGTTAGCTTACTAGTTAATCCATAAGCATACTTTTTTTGAAGACCGGAAAGGCTTTCTTTCTGACCTTTTTCTGCGTATTTTATCCAAAATACTTTTATGGGTTTTGAAATATTAATAGTACTGTCTTTATTGTAATTTATTTCATAAACTATTGTATTAATATCTAGAGATCGCTGAATGTAAAATAATACAAACCTATTATTTGGTATTGGATAAGCAGTTTGACTATTTAGTTTAATTAGAGCAAGATTGCAAAAAATAAGAATAAGGAACAAGGTCTTACAAGTCTGTTTTTTTTCATTAATACCTGACGTGTTTGCATTATTTCTCATGTTTAAAATTTTGCTAAAAGTTTTTTAATACTTAAGCCCTGCACTAAGATTGAAAATAACACAATGCAGTAAGTACTTACAATGAATAAGCTGCTATTTTCGACTTTACCAACTAAGGAAAGTGCTAAAGCTATAGAAATCCCACCTCTTAAGCCACCCCAAGTGAGTACTGCCAGATTTAAGCCTTTATTATTTTCCTTACGATTAAATAAAAAGAAGGCAGGAAGCAGAGAAATGTATCTCGCGCTAAGAACTACTATAATTAATACCACTCCAACTAATATATAACTAAAATCAAACGGTACTAAAAACACTTCTAAACCCATTAGTACAAATAATATGGTGTTGCAGATCTCGTCAATTAACTCCCAAAATTTATCTACATACTCAGCGGTAATGTCTGACATAGCATGTTTTTTTCCACTATTGCCAATTAATAATCCTGCGACAACCATTGCTAAAGGACCGGAAGCGTGAAATTGCGATGCAAGCGAATAGCCACCTGTTACTACAGAAAGGGTTATTAATATTTCGGTTTGATAATGATCGATAGATTTCATTAAAACAAAACCCAGATAGCCTATCAGCAAACCAATTCCAATACCTCCAAATACTTCAATAGAAAAAACCTTTAAAACATTTACAAAAGTAAAGGCTTCGTCACCTCCTGTTATTAATGAAAAGATAATTGTAAAAACAACAACTCCAACACCATCATTAAAAAGGGACTCGCCTATAATTTCTGTTTTTAATTTTTGCGGGATTTTATATTGAGATAAAATCCCTATAACAGCGATGGGATCGGTAGGAGAAATAAGCGCGCCAAATAAAAAACAATAAACCAAATCAATTTTATAACCGAACCAACCTGTTACCAAAAAAGTAAACAGCCCAATTAATGATGTAGAAATAAGGACGCCAAGAGTGGCGTATGATACAACTGTAGCTTTTGCTCCTTTTAAGTTTTTAAGATTGACATGTAATGAGCCTGCAAATAATAAGAAGCATAAAATAAAATCTAGGACAAAAGCACTGAAGTCAAAGCCGGTTAAAAAATTACGCAATGGTGAAATATAAGACGGGTTTAAACTTTCGAGTATTTTTAAGCTGATGCCCAGTATTACACTAATAAGCATTACACCAATAGTGGTAGGGAGTTTTAACCATTTATAATTTATATAACCGAATAGGGCGGAAATGGAGATTATTATAGCAAAAAAATCAAGCATAAATTTATAAAACAAGAAGATGATCGATCTATATTTTATGGCTAAGTTACAATTCTTTAATAAGCCTCAGGCTTTTATTTTACCAAGCTTTCCATCAGAATTTTTTATCAAAAATGATTGTTAAAAGGGAACGAAAAAATAGAAAGGAGAGCTGATAAAGCGGGTAAATATCTGTCAGGACAGATTTACCTGTCAAAAATGGTTTTCAGACGGACAATTTTTAGCATATCTTTGTACAGGAGACTTCGACATTTAAACCCTCCGCCTGACGTATAAATTTTAGTTTATTGTGTTTACGATACTCTCACTCTGCTCGGAATCGAAAAATATCCAGGGGTTTTTCTACGTTTAGCCAAACATATACAATATAGTATTAAAATATTTTGTCACTCTCCCGCAGAGCATAAACACGTCACCCTGAGCGAAGTCGAAGGGCATTTCAAACAAAAAAGCCCGCGCCTAAAACCAAATATTCGCGGGCTTTTATTTATTTTAATCCAACATCACTTTCTTAACCTGCGCATGTTTTCCTTGTTCTATGCGCACAAAATAAACGCCTTTAGGATTTTTGCTGATATCAATTTCTTTATCATAAGCGCCGGTAAAGTTTGGTAATTTTTCTGAATACACTTTTTTACCTTCAATATTTAAAACAGTAATCTCCGCATCGCCTTTACTTTGTAAATTAAAACTTAAATTAAATTTACCGTTGTTTGGGTTTGGATAAAACTTCATATTATCCATAGCTAATTTACCATCTGTGCTCCCGGCTTGTTGATCGATCTTTTTTATATCAGATGCATCAGCGTCAGTGATCTTTATATTTTTGATCATTACAATTTTAGTACATTTTTTTTCACCAGTCTTATCATCCACTGACGTAGCATCATCATGAACCATGATCATTTTTTGCACACCTTTTGTGTTTGGATCAACGCCTGCTTCCTTTAAAGCTTTTGCAATTTCTTCATCCATGCCTTCGCCATTATTAATGATCTTAATATCCGCTTCATCACCATTAACGGCATTGCCATTAACAATCACTATTTTTTTCATTTCATCTTTTTTGCCATCTCCCGTTTCTATTACCTGGATACTTTCGTTACCGGCATTAATGGCTGTAGCATCATCAGTAGTATACGTGGTATCCGTAATTTTTTCAACGCCATTTATGTTCTCTATCTTTTTGATACGAACAGTGGCTTGCTTTTTTTCTGTTTGCGCCGATAATAAGCCAACGCTCATAATTATTGCAGCTGTGATAATTGTTGTTTTCATAGTTTTTATTTTTACTTGATTAATATTTATACAACAAAATTATCGCAACGCAGGGCGCAGGAGGGTTAAGGCCCGGTTAAACACTGTTAAAGAAAAGTTAAAGTTTGGCCGACTGAGTTAAATAGTGGTTAAATTTGATTTGCATGAGCTCAAAGCCCTATAAACTTATTTTCGCTTTATTAAGCATTGGCCTGTTTTTTATTTTGCTTCTGCAGGGCTTTTGGATCCGTAATTTTTATTATCAAAAATTAGACGGATTTAATCACAGCGTTTATCAATCACTTAATCGTCTTGCTTCAAAATTACAGGAACGTGAAAATATCCAGATCATTAAACACTCCATAAATTTAAAAGAGGGTGCGCTTCCGAAAAACACTACTAAAACATTTTCTAAAGTAAAGGTCATTGTTTCATCAAACGGTAATACAATTATAAATAGCAGTGAAAATGAAGGTAGCATAAATGAAACCGCGCTTAATTATATATCCTCCAGTAATGGCAATTTGATCGTTACTGATTCTGTAATACAACTAAGTGATCACCATAAAAAAGGGGTTGTAAAAAAACAAAGTGGAAAAGATAAAAAAGATGAGATACAAAAACTGATCGATAAAATGATGCTCGAAATAAAAGCAACGGATGCATCTTTTACAGAAAACATAAACCCTGATACTCTAAAAAAATTGATACAGAAAGAGTTTGCCAACACAGGCATTACATTACCTTTTGAATTCACGCTTATAAAAGCAACTAAAAGCAAAGAAAAAGTATTGGCGCGATCAAAAAATTTTAATCCAAATTTAAACGCATACAAAAGTGATCTTTCTACCAATAAAATTTTCAGCGATCATAATTATTTGTGTATACAGTTTCCCAATGAAAATAATTTTATTTTAAAAGGGATGCAAAACATCCTGCTTCTCTCCCTCTTATTTTCATTATTGATCATTGGTGCTTTTTACTATACGCTTCGTTTAATTTTAAAACAGAAAAAATTAAGCGAGGTTAAAAATGATTTTATTAATAACATGACGCATGAATTAAAAACGCCTATTGCTACTATATCTTTGGCAGTTGACGGTTTAAATAATCCACAGGTAAAGAACGATCTTGAAAAATTCAAAAATTACACCCGCATTTTAAAAGAAGAGAATGCTAAATTAAATAATCATGTTGAACGTGTCTTGCAAATGGCTATGCTGGATAAAGGTGAACTGCAACTGAATAAAAAACCAATTAACCTGGTTAGCATTATTGAAGCCGCTATTGATACATTTAAATTACAAGCCGAAGAACAACATGCTAAAATTAGTTTTAAGCCTGCTTCTCCCGAAATAATAATTACTGCTGACAAATATCATTTACTCACAAGCATTTGTAATTTAATTGATAATGCTTTAAAATATTCAGGTAAAGATTGTGAAATAATTATTTCGGTAGAAAAAATTCAATCTGCTATCGTCATAAAAGTAAAAGACAATGGTATTGGAATAGACCCCTCTTTACATGAAAAAGTATTTGAAAAATTTTACCGTGTGCAGGCCGGCAACCTTCACGATACAAAAGGCTTTGGCCTTGGTTTAAGTTATGTGAGATCTATTATGGATGCGCATAAGGGTAGTATTGAATTAACAAGCGAAAAAGGGAAAGGCAGCGAATTTATTTTAAAATTAAAAAAAGATGTCAACTAAAATACTCCTGGTAGAAGACGAAAAGAACTTTGGTTCCATTTTAAAAGACTATTTAAAGATGAATGGCTTTACCGTAGAGTTATGTGACGATGGTGAACAGGGCTTGAACGCTTTTAAAAATTCTAAATTCGATCTCTGTATTATTGATGTCATGATGCCAAAAAAAGATGGCTTCACTTTAAGTGCCGAAATAAAATTAATTGATAAGAACGTGCCTCTGCTTTTTTTAACCGCGCGGGGCTTGCGTGAAGATATGATCAAAGGTTACAAATTGGGCGCTGCAGATTATATTACAAAACCTTTTGATTCTGAATTACTGTTATTAAAGATCAGGGCTATTTTAAATTTACAGGCAAACGATATAAACGAAAATGATTTTTTGCACCAGATCGGTGAATTTAATTTTAATGCTAAACTACGTTCTTTAAAAAATAAAACAGGCGAAGTAAAATTATCGCCCAAAGAAGCCGCGCTCTTAAATTTATTATGCCAGCACAAGAACAATGTGTTGCTCCGCGAAAAAGCATTAAAACAAATATGGATAGAAGATAATTATTTTACCGCCCGCAGTATGGATGTATATATTGTAAAGCTTCGTAAATATTTAGCGGCAGATAATTCTGTTGAAATTAATAACCTTCACGGTAATGGGTATAGTTTATCCACAAAAGAATAAGCCACAGATTTCACTGATGGCACAGATTGCTTAATATTTTATCTGTGTGAATTTATGAAATCTGTGGCAAAAAAAGCCCGCGAAATATTCGCAGGCTCTTAAAATAAATTTTTTCAGTTGTCATGCTGACGAAGGAACCATCTATATATAGATCCCTCGTTCCTCGGGATGACAATAAAACTATTCTACAACTAATTTTTTAGTAGCAACATTGCTTCCGCTTTTAACGGTTACAAAATAAATACCACTTTTAATTGTTGTTAGATCTATTTCAATTTCATTTTTACCAAATTGAGCTTTGTAATTTTTTTGTTTTACAACCTGTCCTAAATAATTTAAAACAGAGATCTCTAAATTAGAAGGCTCTAAAAGGTCTAACGCAATGTTAACCTTTTGGCTTGCAGGATTTGGATAAACCGCAAACTGTAAAGCATCTTTTTGTAATTCGTTAAAACCTGAAGGATCAGTAAACAAAAAGTTTAAAGTTTCGGTAGAATAATAATGTGTGTTTGCTGTACCTTGTATTAACGGGTTACTATTGGTAACCGTCATTGGCATTTTCACTTGTATGTTAGTTGAATTAGCTGTTGATGTAATTACTGCAGCACCACAAGTTGGAGATGTAAAATGGAACATAGCTACACTTGCTACATTTGGATTAC
>JBDSFC010000305.1:0-4690 GCA_039919745.1 Bacteroidia bacterium
ACATTGATGAATTTGTAAATACAGTAAAAAATATTGCGCCAACTTTTGGTGGAATTAATTTAGAAGATATAAAAGCTCCTGAGTGTTTTGAGATCGAGCGTCGTTTAAAAGAAGTTTTAAATATTCCTTTAATGCACGATGATCAGCACGGTACAGCCATTATCAGCGCTGCCGGATTATTAAATGCTGTTGAGATTTCAGGTAAAAAAATGAAAGATATAAAGCTGGTTATCAATGGTGCCGGTGCTTCTGCCAACTCGTGTGCTAAAATGTACATTGCTGTTGGTGTAAAAAAAGAAAATATTTTAATGCTCGATAGCAAAGGTGTTATCAATAAATCAAGAACAGATCTTGATCAGTACAAATCATTTTTCGCTTCTGATAATATAAAAGTAAATACGCTGGCAGAGGCTATTAAAGGCGCTGACGTATTTGTAGGCTTATCGAAAGGAAATATTTTAACGCAGGACATGGTAAAGAGCATGGCTAAAAAATGTATTGTGTTTGCTTTAGCAAATCCAACGCCTGAAATTTCTTACGAAGACGCTATTGCTGCAAGAAAAGATATTATTATGGCAACAGGTCGTAGTGATCATCCTAACCAGGTTAACAATGTTTTAGGGTTTCCTTTTATTTTCCGTGGAGCTATGGATGTGCGTGCAACAACCATTAACGAAGAAATGAAATTGGCTGCATCGCTTGCTATTGCTTCTCTTGCAAAAGAGCCGGTGCCGGATTATGTTAATCTTGCTTACGGTTCAAAAAATTTAAGCTTTGGCGAAGAATATATTATTCCAAAACCAATTGATAGCCGTTTAATTTCGGTTGTATCTTCAGCGGTTGCAAAAGCCGCGATTGACAGTGGCGTGGCGCAACGTACCATTACCGATTGGGATGCTTACCGGGCAGAGTTGGATAACCGTTTAGGAAAAGATAATAAGCTGATGCGCAGTTTGGCTAATAAGGCCAAGAACAATCCAAAACGTGTTGTGTTTACTGAAGCTGATAATTATAAAGTGCTGAAAGCCGCACAGGTTGCCAGAGATGAAGGTATTGCAAAACCAATTTTATTGGGCAATAAAGAAAAAATCGATAAATTAATTGCAGAATATCAATTAGATCTTGGTGATACACCGATCATTGATCCATGGTTATCAGGAGAAGAAGATAAGCGGACCGAGTTTGGTGATATGCTTTGGAAGAAGCGTCAGCGCAGAGGTTTAACACAATATGATGCACGTAAATTAATGCGTGATCGTAATTATTTTGGTGCCATGATGGTTGAATTGGGAATGGCAGATGCTATGATCTCGGGTTTAACTAAAAAATATGGCACTCCTATTAAACCTGCGTTAGAGATAATTGGTGTGCAACCCGGCGTTAGCAAGGTTGCAGGGCTTTATATGATGGTAACAAAAAAAGGGCCGTACTTTTTTGCAGATACAACCATGAATGCAAATCCTACTGCTGAAGAATTGGCAGATATTGCGGTACTTACTGCAAACACTGTAAAGCAGTTTAATATAACACCACGTATTGCATTATTATCTTACTCTAATTTTGGTTCTGCTGAAGGCGATACACCAAAAAAAGTAAGCGACGCTGCAAAAATCCTTCATAAAAATTACCCGGGAATGATCGTGGATGGCGACATCCAGGCCAATTTCGCGGTAAACAATAGTTTATTAAAAGAACAATTTCCATTTAGCCATTTGGTAGATAAGGATGTAAATACATTTATTTTTCCAAACCTGGCGGCAGGAAATATTGCTTACAAATTATTGCAGGAATTAGGCGGAGCCGAAGCTATTGGCCCGGTACTAATGGGTTTGAACAAACCTGTACATGTTTTGCAATTAGGAAGTAGTGTGCGCGAAATTGTTAATATGATCATTATAGCTGTAGTTGACGCTCAAAATAGAAAGTAAGAAAAAGCTATGTCGTTAATAAATTATGTAAAAGGACAAATTACGTACAGAAACCCCGCCCATATTATCATTGAAGCAAACGGGGTAGGTTATGGTTTGCTGGTTTCTTTAAATACATTTTCAAAATTAAGTCAACAAACTGAAGCTCAATTATTTATAGAGAGCGTATATGTTCGTGATGACAACCCCCGTTTTTATGGTTTTGCAGAAGAGGACGAGCGTGAATTGTTTAGAAAACTGATTTCTGTTAGTGGCGTTGGTGGTGGAAGTGCCCTGCTTATGTTGTCCAGCCTTAGTCCCAGCGAAATTGCCGGCGCTATAAATACTGCGAATGTATCTATGTTAAAAAGCATAAAAGGTATTGGCGATAAAACGGCGCAGCGCATTGTTGTTGACCTTAAAGGCAAAATGGGTAAACACGAAGGTGGAATTTCACAGATTTTAACGACATCGTACAATAAAAATAGGGATGAGGCGTTATTGGCTCTGGTTACGTTAGGTTTTCCTAAGGCTTCAGCTGAAAAAGCAATTGAAAAAGCTATTAAGCAACAAAGCATAGGTACCGAAAATGTGGAATTATTAATTAAAGCAGCTTTAAAGAATTTTTAGATATAACTTTTTGTGAGAGCAAACGGACTTATAAATTTTGTAGTAGTTACTAGCGCAACAGCTTGTCTTTTGGCTGTTGTTACAAAATCTAATTCCAATAAAATTACCAGCTCTGACGTATTTACAGAATTACCTTCAAAAAATGTTCTTCCAATTGATACTCCGGGTACAGAACCCGCTGATCTTAATTATAATTTTAATGATAACAATGGCAAACCACCTTTGTACGATCCAAAATCAAAATTATACTTAGAGAATCCGGAAAATATAAAAACGGATGTTGAATACAATCCAAAAACGGGAACGTATGATGTAAAACAAAAAATTGGCGACCTTGATTACCGTCCTGAAACCTACATGAGCATGAAGGAATACCAGGATTACCAATTTAAAAAATCAATGCGTGATTACTGGCGCTCGCGTGTTGCCGCAGATGATCTAAATGAGAAACCCCGCAAAGGGATGATCCCAAAACTACAAGTAAACAGCGAATTGTTTGATCGTATTTTTGGTGGTAACACAGTAGATATTAAACCAACAGGTACGGCGGAATTAATTTTTGGTTTGAACAGGAATAAAAATTTAAATCCTGCTATTCCACAAAAGCAGCAAAAGATAACCAACTTCGATTTTAATATGCGTATCCAGTTAAATTTAATTGGAAAGATCGGTGATAAATTAAAAGTAACTACTAATTACAATACAGAAGCTTCTTTTGATTGGGAGAACCAGGTAAAATTAGATTATACTGGTTACGAAGATGAGATCATTAAAAAAATTGAAGCGGGTAACGTTACACTTCCTTTAAACAGTACTTTAATCTCTGGAAGTCAAACATTGTTTGGTATAAAAACACAATTACAATTCGGTAAATTAACTGCAACAACTGTTTTCTCGCAACAACGTGGTAAAAAACAAGAGGTAACGGTTCAGGGTGGTGCGCAAACACAAAACTTTCAAATTACAGGCGATAACTACGAACAAAACAAACACTATTTTTTAGGCCATTACTTTAGAGATAATTACGATACATGGATGTCGACACTACCTGTAATTAATACACCTATTGTTATTACAAAAGTTGAGGTATATGTTTTAAATATTAATGGTAATGCAGAACAAACTCGTAACGTAGTTGCCTTTGAAGATCTGGGTGAAGATAAGAGACATGTCTTTGATGGCTTATCTGCTACCGGTGCGGGAAGTATGATTATTCCGGGAATGACGGCTAATCCGGCAATTTCAGATAATGTAACTTTAGGAGCTGATTCCGTTGTGCCATTCAACAACGCTAACAATCTTTACTCAATATTATCAAATACCATTAATGGTATTTTAATGACAAGATCATTAAGTGCTGTTGCCGCTTTATCATCAACGTTGGATGCAACAAATCCAAATAACGCTAGCGGTAATTATATGGATGCAGCGCGTGATTACAACATCATTCAAAACGCACGTAAATTAAATCCGACAGAATATTTTTTCAATCCACGTACCGGTTTTATTTCATTGAACCAACAGTTAAGTAACGAGCAATCGTTAGCTGTTTCTTACCAGTACACAAAAGGAGGCCAAATTTACCAGGTAGGTGAATTTAGTGACCAGGTGCCGGATAATAGCGCATTACTAATTTGTAAATTATTAAAAAGTAATAACGTTAGTGTTAAACATCCAATGTGGAAGTTGATGATGAAAAACGTTTATGCTATTGGTGCTTACAATTTAAATCCACAGGACTTTAAATTAGATGTGTATTACAATAATATCGAAACAGGTGTTGATGTTCCTTATCTTCCTTATGGAAAAGTGAATGGTCAACAATTAATTCGTGTTTTAAATTGTGATAAATTAAGTGTGAATGGTGATAGAAACCCCGACGGTGTTTTTGATTTCATTAAAGATTATACCATTTTACCAAATAACGGCCGTGTAATATTTCCAACTGTAGAGCCTTTTGGAAGAAGCCTTAAAGCAAAATTTGATTTCGTAAACGATTTTCCAACTGCTGATAAATATATTTTTACAGAGTTATATGACTCTACAAAAACAGCAGCAACATTTATTCAAAATAAAAATCGTTATAAAATAAAAGGAACATACAAATCATCGTCCGGTTCTGAGATCGCATTGAATGCGTTAAACATTCCGCA
>JBDSFC010000327.1:0-9959 GCA_039919745.1 Bacteroidia bacterium
AATAATGATCGTTGGTGAAGGCACCGTTTTTTTATTGTTGCTTTTATTTGGCATTTATAAAATTAAACAGGCCCAGGATAAAGAAACGGCCTTAAATAATCAACAAAAGAATTTTTTCTTAAGCATAACGCATGAATTAAAAACGCCGATCGCAGCAACGAAATTACAACTACAAACTCTTCAAAAGCAAAAGTTGGATGAAAGCGTACAGCAAAATTTAATTGCAAATGCTTTAATTGAAACTGAACGATTAAATAATTTAATTGATAATGTTCTTTTAGCAAGCAGGCTTGATGCCGGCGAATTTGTTTTTAAATTAGAAAAACAAAATTTAAGCGAAACGATCGTTGCAATTTTAAACCGGTATTACAAAAAAGAGATCTCTTCGGGCGAATTGAAATTAAACATAGATGAAAATATCTTTTGTGAAGTAGATGAAAGTGCTTTCCCGTCCATTGTTACCAACCTGGTAGATAATGCGATAAAATATTCTCCGGATAAAAAAGAAATTTTGATAGACCTGTTAAGTGAAAAAAATGCAGTGCTTTTAAGTGTAAAAGATAGCGGCTGTGGCATTTTAGATCCTGATAAAGAAAAAATATTCAATAAATTTTATAGAGCGGGGAATGAAGAAACGCGAAATTCCAAAGGCACAGGTCTTGGTTTATATATAGTTAATTATATAGTAATTAAACACCACGCATCTATGTCCGTTAAAAACAATTTACCTAAAGGAAGTATTTTTGAGATCCGGTTTGATGCCATATAATTTATTTAAATATTTTTTTGCGGGATGTTTCCTATTCTGTTTTGGTTGTTCAGAGCCGACTAAAAAAAGCATTCCTTTTCTTTTTGACCTAAAAAAAGACAGTAGTATTAAGTACGCGAAGCGTTTTGCTATTTCCCGTAATAAAGACCTTACATTGGTTTATTTATTTGGAAATAAAGCAAACTATGATACAACTGCCATTTATTTAATTTATTCAGACTCTTCATTAATTAAAAATGCGCCGAAAAACTTTATTTTAATAAAAAATCCTTGTGAAAAAATTGCCGCTTTAAGCAGCATTTATACTGCCATGTTTTTTGAACTTGGCCTCATAGATAACTTAGTAGCTATTGATAATGTTGATTATTGTAATAACCCTGAAATTATCAGCCGATGTAACTCTGGTAAAATAAAACAATTAGCAAAAGGTATTGAAACAGACCTTGAACAAACCATTACGCTAAAACCTGATATTGTTTTTACTTTTGGCATGGGCGATCCTGAAAAAGATGTTAACCCAAAACTATTACAAAGTAAGATTCCGGTTGCTATTAGTCTTGATCATAAAGAAGAGACGCCATTGGCACGAGCCGAATGGATAAAGTTTTTTGCAATATTCGTAAACAAAAAAGAAATGGCGGATTCCATTTTTAACCTGGTAGAAAAAAATTATAATGCTCTAAAAGTTATTGGTGAGAAAACAGAATTGAAGCCAAGCGTTTTTAGCGATATAAAATACAGCGACTCGTGGTATATGCCGGGCGGAAAAAGTTATGTGGCTCAATTATTAAATGATGCCGGTACAAATTATTTATGGAAAGATGATTCGAACTATGGAAGCTTGCCACTTAGCTTTGAACAGGTATATGCAAAAGCAAAAGATGCCGGGTTTTGGATAAATGTTTCTACACTCCGAACAAAAAAAGAATTAGTAGGCTTTGACACACGCTACGCAGAATTTGCCGCGTTTAAAACCGGAAACATTTTTAATAATACTAAACACGTTAATGCTCTTGGTTACAGCACTTATTGGGAAACAGGCATGATCTATCCGGATAGAATATTAAGTGACCTGATCTTAATTTTTCATCCTGAACTGAAAGGGCAGCTTAAAAATGAATTTTATTATTACGAGCAATTAAAATAAACTTGAAAGAGAATAACACTATAAAATTTTTACTGCTAATCATCCTATTGGTTATTTCGTGCTTGCTAAGTTTATTTTATGGTGGTAGTGAGTCTATTCATTTAAATGATGTTTTCTCTGATAATTTTATTTTCTGGCATTTACGCCTTCCAAAAACCATTACTGCCATAATTGCCGGTTGTACTTTATCTGCAGCGGGTTTAATTTTACAAATCATTTTTAGAAACCCACTTGCCGGGCCTTATGTTTTGGGTATAAGTTCGGGCGCTTCATTGATGGTGGCTATAAGTATTTTGGCCGGAGGCACATTACATTTATTCTCAGATCTTTTTATTGGGAAAACATTTATTGTTCTTTCTGCTATAACCGGAAGTTTTTTAATTACCCTTTTAATTTTAGCAATCTCAAAAAAAGTAAACAGCAATATTGTATTGCTGTTAATTGGCTTAATGCTATCGCAAATATGCGGAGCCATTCAAACCGCTTTAGAATATTTTTCGGACGCAAACAGTTTAAAGAGTTTTGTTATTTGGGGAATGGGCTCTTTATCAAATACAACTAATTTTGATCTAATGATCTATTTCCCGCTTGCTTTAATTTTTTTACTGGCCCTTCTGTTTTTTATAAAACCATTAAATGCTCTTTTGCTTGGCGAAAATTACGCACAAAACGTTGGTATTAATTTCAGATCAAATCGTTTTTATTTAATTTTGATCTCATCAGTGTTAACCGGTTTAACCACCGCATTTTGCGGCCCTATTGCTTTTATTGGCATTGCAGTTCCAATATTATCACGCATGATCTTTAAAAGCTCTAAACAACATTTACATATTATTTCCTGTTTATTATTAGGAAGCATTCTTCTTTTATTATCGGATGCTTTAGCTAACTCGGCCATTAAAACAATTTCGTTACCTATAAATATGATCACCACATTTATTGGCGCTCCAATGGTAATTTATTTAATGTTTAAAAATAAAAGCTGGTAATGGAAAAAAAGGAATGTATAGTTTTAAAGAATGCAGATTTAGGTTATAAAAAAAATAACACTAATGTGTCGATTCTTAATGCTGTAAATTTAAAATTTTATACGGGTGATTTTATTGGTATTGTTGGCGTGAACGGTGTTGGTAAATCGACTCTTTTAAAAAGTTTATGTGGCTTATTACCAACTCTAAGTGGCGAGATCCTTATAGATCAACAACCGGTTTCTGATTATTTATTGAACGACCTGGCAAAAAAAATAGCCATTGTACTTACCGAAAAAATTGGCGGTTTTAATTTAACCGCTTATGATGTAGTTGCTGCAGGGCAAATGCCTTATACCAATTCCTTTAATCGGTTTGAAAAAGAAAATCTGGCTATTATTGAGTCTGCTATTAAAATTACAGGTATAAGCGCACATCAACACAAATTGTTAAACGAATTAAGTGATGGCCTGTTCCAAAAAACAATTATTGCAAAAGCCCTAGCGCAACAAACTCCAATTATGCTGCTGGATGAGCCAAGTGCTTTTTTAGATTACGCCTCTAAACACGACCTGTTTTTGTTATTAAAACGATTAGCAAATGAGGAAAATAAATGTGTGCTGGTAAGTTCTCATGATCTTGACCTTCTTCTAAAATACTGCACCAAACTGCTTGTAATATCAAATAAGTCTATTGAACTTATTTCTGTTTCAGAAGCCAAAACAAATGCTGTCTTTAAGGAAATTGGGGGCGGGTTTATTTAAAAAATCACCCAAAATCTATTAACCACATAGGGCACATAGATTTTAAATAATAAATAAATTTTAATAGAGTTAACATAAAATTGAAGCTTTGTTTCAATTTATGCTACTGTTTTTCTTTTTTTTAAGTTTTGTTTCTATTGCTAATCTAAAAAACCTATGTTTCTATGCGGTTTAAATTACCCGTAAATTGATTACTTACAAACATTTTTTAAAAAACGGTGTTTATGTATTATTAAAGTATATTTTTGCATCCGCTATGGCCCTAACAGTTAAAAAATCAAAATTACCGAACGCAGGAAAAGGTTTATTTACCGATAAACCAATTAAAAAAAACACAAAGATCATCGAATATAAAGGCGAGATCATTGACTGGAAAGAATACGAAAAACGTGTTCTCGAAAATAAAGACGGCTACCTGTTTTTTATTAATAAAAAACGTTGTATCGACGCATGGAGTACTCCACAGCACAAAGCACGTTATGCAAATGATGCAGCTGGCTTAAGCCGTGTTAAAGGATTAAAAAATAATTCTGATTACGAGATCTTTGGTGATAAATGCTTTATTGTTTCTTCGCGTGATATAAAAGCGGGAGAAGAGATCTACGTAAATTACACAAAAGACTATTGGGATTGTGTGCGTTATAACATCAAACACGGCCTTAATCAAAAAAAATAATATCTTTACTTTATACTGTTGTATATCCAACAACAATTTAAATTTTAATGAGTAAGTATTTAATAGTCGGGCTTGGAAATATTGGTGAAGAATACGCCGAAACCCGCCATAATATTGGCTTTAAAATTGTTGATGCTCTCGCAAAAGAAACCGGTTTAAAATTTTCATCTGACCGTTATGCTGATGTTGCCGAATTAAAACACAAAGGCAAAACCCTTATTTTAATTAAGCCCACTACCTATATGAACTTAAGTGGAAAGGCTGTGAATTATTGGCTACAATCTGAAAAGATTGAAGTGGATAATATGATGGTGCTGGTAGATGAATTGGCTTTACCTTTTGGCAAAATACGTATTGGCCCAAAAGGCAGTGATGGTGGTCATAATGGACTTAAAAGTATACAAGAGACTTTAAACACATCAAATTATCCGCGTATGCGTTTTGGCATCAGCAATGAATTTAATAAAGGCGCGCAGGTAAATTATGTTTTAGGTAAATGGAATGAGGAAGAACTTAAAACGCTTAATGAAAGAATTAAGATAGCATCAGACGCTATTAAAGCATTTTCGTTTATTGGCCTGCAACGTTGTATGAATGAGTTCAATAACAAATAACCAAATTATGGAAAATGTAGTTTACGATCCGTTTTCGGTTTTACATAAATCAGTAAATTTACTCTATGTTATACAGTCAGATAGTTGGTCAGCAGGAACCTAAACTTCGTTTACTAAAAATGGTAAATGAAGAACGTGTGCCTCACGCTTTACTATTTGCAGGAAAAGAAGGCAGTGGAAATTTACCCGCAGCTATTGCTTTTGCACAGCATTTATATTGTAAAAATAAAAGCAATGAAGGCGCCTGTGGAAGTTGCATTTCGTGTAATAAGGTTTCAAAATTAATTCATCCCGATCTGCATTTGGTTTTTCCTATTGCAAAAAGTAAAGATGTAAAGAGCAGCGACGACCTTATTAAAGATTTTAGAGAAGCTTTTTTAACCAACCCATATATTAGTTTAAATGATTGGTTCAATGAATTAAATGCAGAAAACAAACAACCTATTATTCCGGTTGAAGAGGCTAGCGATATTCTAAAAAAATTAAGTTATACAAGTTATGAAGGATCATACAAAATGATGATCATTTGGCAACCCGAAAAAATGAATGCGGAAGCTGCCAATAAACTTCTAAAGATACTGGAAGAACCGCCTGAAAAAACGATTTTTGTTTTGGTTAGCAATCATACCGAACAATTATTGGCAACTATTATATCACGTGTACAACAAATACCTTTTTATAATTGCAGTGAACAGGAAATTGCTGAAGCACTTGTTTCCAATTTTAAAGTAAATACAGAGGTTGCTAGACAAACTGCCATTTTAGCAAATGGAAATTATGCTGAAGCTATTTCTTTATTAACTCACAATGAAGAAAATGTTTCTTTCTTAACCAACTTTCAAAATTTTATGCGCCTTGCTTTGAAGTTTGATGCAGGAAAAGCAATTACATGGATCGATGAGAATGCCGCTACCGGCCGCGAAAAACAAAAACAATTTTTACAATATGGTTTAGAGGTTTTTCGTGATTGCCTGATGCATAATTTTGGCGATAAAAATTTAGTGCGTTTAAGCGGGCAGGAAAAACAATTTTTAGAAAAATTTGCACCCTTTGTAAATCAAAAAAATTACGAGAAACTGGTGGAAGAATTTAATAGCAATTATTATTATATCGAGCGAAACGCTAATCCAAAGATCCTGTTCATGGACCTGATCTTAAAAACAAATGAACTGATAAATTTAAAATAAAAAAGGCTGCCAAAATGCAAAATGGCAGCCTTTCTTTTTGGAACTTATAGGTATTGATCGACTATTTACTAACTATGATCTTTTTGCTATATTCTTTATTATTTGCATTAATTTTTATAAAATAGATGCCGTTTGAAGCCTCATCCATGTTGATCTTTTTAATAACATCATCATTTGCTGTTTCTGCTTCATAAACTAATTTACCAATTACATTATACACTTTAATTTTTATTGGTTCATTTGTTGTGTTAGTCATTTTTAATTCGAATTGTCCGTTGTTTGGATTTGGATAAACTGACCAGTCCAATGTTTCGATCTCAGCGTTTTTAATACTTGTTGGTGTTAAAGCAGGTTGTACAATATTTACCTGGATCATTTGCATACTTGGGCTTGATGTTTTGAAAATAAATTGATTAACACATGTTGTAGCACTCGCGCCGCAGGCAACTGTTACTGATAAACAAATGCTATAGGTGCCAGATGCAGAATAAGTATGTGACGTATACAGTGTGTTGCTTGTGCTGTTATCTCCCCAGCTCCATGAAGCAGCTACTACGTTCCATGGCGATGCCGGAAACGCGTTCCAAACCTGTGCAGTAGAAGTTGGTACCATACTGAAATTTGAATTAGCTACACATGATATACCCGTAACGTTTACCGATTGCATTACAGTATCGATACAAGCCGGATTGGTTTGATTATTAACTAATAACAATACATTATATGCACCTGCGCTTGAATATATATGTGTTGGGTTTTGACTTGTGCTTGTAAAACCATCGCCAAAATTCCAGTAATAAGTAGAGTTGGCATTAGTACCAGTAGATGAATTTGCAAAAGAAACATTACCACCAGAACCCACAGTATGAGTAAATCCGGCAAGTAAATTACATGGTGTAACTGAAATTGAATTAACAACAATTGTTTGTGTAACAGAAGAGTAACATGTAACCGAATTGTTATATGCTGTTAAAGTTGCAGCATAAGTACCATTATTTGCGTAAATGTGAGATGTTGAAATGCCTGAAGCGGCTCCTGCGTCTCCAAATTGCCAATAGTAATAGGTACCTGCAATTGTGCCGGTAGATGTACTTGTAAAAGTTACTTGTCCATTCGAAAGTTGCGTGTAATTATAACTGGCATTTACTACGCATGGTGTAGTATATGAATTAACTACAACCGCTATTACAACTGAATCGGCACATGTTGCCGTAAAATTATTATTAGCATATAGAATAACATTATAAGTACCATTAGCCGAATAAGTATGAGAAGTTGAAACACCACTACCAAAAGCAGTTGCATCACCATAGTTCCATGAATAAGTAGTTCCTCCAATTGTACCGGTTGAAGTACTATTAAAATTAACTAAACCATTACTACCTTGTGTCTTCGAAAAATTTGCGTTGATATTACATGTTGGCGTAATGGCATTTGTAATATTAATTGTATAGGTTATTGCATTAGAACAAGTAGGAACGGTCATAAAGAATAAATTAACCGAATAGGTTCCGTTAGCGGTATAAGTTATTGAAGCAGTTGGCGAACCTGTTGCTGTATATGTTGAGCTGTTGCCAAAATTCCAATAGTATTGTGTGGTAACAGAATTTGCAGGTACACAGTTAGCTAAAAAAGTAACATTTCCATTCGCGTTTAAAGTATAGCTAAAGTTGGCAGCACATTGCGCCGTTGATTTTCCCGAATTTAACATGAATAAAAAGCTAAGAACGAGAGACAGATAAGTAAAGGTTTTTTTCATTTTTTTTTAATTTTAACATTTTGCCTACTCTTTTTGGGATTTTCGGCTTTTCCCCCTCTTATTACACTATTACAACCCGGATTCTTTAATGGTTGGGTTGTATTAAAAAATTATTTATACGCCACGCTAATTATAGCGTCTGCATTATCTATTAAAATAGAACTGGGACCATTATATACCGTACATTTGAATTTAACATGTACTTTTTTTGTCATTTGATTGCTATCATTATCCTTATAATTTTCTACCGAAACGATTGTAAAATAACTATTCGCAGGTTGTAAAGGATTTTTGGAAGAATACAACGTACCGTTTGCATCTATCCAATTCACGATAATATTTGATAAGCCTAATGTGTTTGGTGTTAAACTAACGTTTGATATTGTATAATTGGTTGCGCAGGATGAAAGATCAGATTGTGTAACCACATTATATTTAGCATAAGCAGTGTCTGAATTTCCGTCTATTACCCTCAACGAAACAGGATAACTTCCGGCATATTGATAATAATGCATTGGATTAGCAGAAGAAGATAAAGCGGTGCCGTCCCCAAAATTCCATGAATAAGAATAAGTTCCACTTCCCTGCGCATTTAATGCAGAAAATTGCATACTGTTTCCCATAATAGAATCTGTAATAATACTGGTTCTAAAACCGTTTGTTAAAAAACCGATGTTATGAAAACTACTAATATTATTTACACAAGAACTTGTTCCATTAACAGTTAAATCCACTTTGTATTTCCCTGATTTTTTATAGATATGTGAAGGCGTTTGTAAATTAGAAGTTGTTCCGTCACCAAAATTCCAAAGATAACTAGCCGCTGTTTTATTATAGCTTGATTGAAACTGCGCAGTATAGAATGAAGCTGCTGTACTTAACAGGTAATTATAATTACCCGGCAACAAAGACGAATCTATTTGTGCGGGAGCATTTGAAGGCATTACTTTAAAATCATTTATTTGGATCTGGATACTGCTTGGGCAATTAGTACAATTACTTTGTTTGATATCTGCAGTAAAGCCATAAACATTATTTGAATCCTGCTGAAAAGAAGAATACATATAATAATTATTTATACCGGCCTCAAAAGAGGTGGGCGCACCATTTATATTCATGCTGCAACTAAATATGGGCGCGCCCTCCGTTGTTGATTCAGGATATTCTTTTTTTCTGCATGACATACTCGCCAGGATCAGCAAAAATAATATGCAGTAATTAAATAATTTCATTTCTTATTTTTTAAATAAATTATAGATCAAGGTCACTTTTATGCCAACATTTTTTTCCTTCACATTTGAATTAAAAAAAGTATTGTCTTTTACATCAGTTAAACCATACATAAATTCTGTATGTAACCAAAGGTCTTTATATAAATTTCTCCTATAAAAAACGGAAAGTTGTGTGTCAAAAGTTTTAAAGCCTTGTGTGTAGCCGGAAGTTTTTAAAACTGTAGCGTTTCCTTTTTGATTTGCGCGTTGACTATACAATTCTACATTGCTGTTTACATTAAATAAATAACCTACGTTACACGCTAAACCAAAAACATTTTTTTCATCTGGAGCATAGCTTAAACGAATTGGTACTACGAAATAATGTAGAGTGGTTGGTGTAAACACCATCACATCGCTTTCTTCACCAAAATTGTAACGCGTTGTTTTTATATCATGACTACTATATGAAAGATTACGAACCATAGTATAATGGATACCAAAAGAAAATGCTACTCCCTTAGTAATAATGTTAGAATAATTTAAACCAATAACAGGATTAAATCCATTAGCATCTTTTTTACCGGGATTATTCCAGCCAAATAAATAATTTGTGCCTGCTTCAAACGAAATAAAGTGTACAGGAGTTCTGGTAAAATTTTCTGTAGCCACAGGTTTTGCAATCGAGTCAACAGCAGCAGTTAATACCGCTTTGGTTTCTGCAACCGGAATTTCTGATGTGGTAGCTGTTACTACTGTCTCTATCGGTAAATTTGGCGTAGGCTCATTAATACTTGTAGCCGTAACAGTTGTTACCGCTTCGGTTGTATTTTCTTCAATAACAGGCTCTGCTTTTATTTCTGC
>JBDSFC010000441.1:0-4477 GCA_039919745.1 Bacteroidia bacterium
CTTCTCTTTTAAAAGTGGTACGTTTGTCGCATTCGAAACATACATTTGTGTTGTGCAGGAGTTGAGAATAATTATTGTAAGAACTGATGCAATTAAACTTATTTTTTTCATGGGTCTGTATTTAAAATGTCAATTCTGTGTGGGGAAAAAGCGGTTTTTCGTAGAACTTATTCCCTAAAAGATCACTGATAAAAGGAAAATAATAAGGATCACAAAAATAACTACTAACACTATCCATACTGCTGTTTCAAATGCATCGCCAATAAGGCCGCGTGCGTTATGCGCTTTTTCTTTAAATGTTTTTTGAGTTTTAATTACAGGTGTTGAACTTTCGTTACTTATAGATTCATCTTTTGAAAAAGATTCTTCTGGCACATCCATTTTTTCCGCATTTGCGCTAAGTGAATATACTTTACGGTCATGTTTTATGATCGATCCTTTTAAGTTAGAGATACCTGAAGTAATTAATTCTATTGGTGTTTCGCGGGTTTCAGAAGATCTTACAATTTCTGTCTCAACAGCTTTTTTTGGCTGATCTTTTTCTTTTACTACTATAACTTCTTGTTGTGATTTTTTATGCGAAGCATGTCCGTATTTTGTATATCGTTGCGTGGTAAATGAATTGCTTTTGCAACCGGTTAAAACTATCAATGCTATTAGCGGAAGGTAAATAAATGTTTTCATAATTAATTTTACTTTAAATTGTTACTATAATTGTTTCAAAAGTTATGCCAGTGCCCCGATAATCAATAGTACACCCACTACAACTGCGAGTATAACCACCCAAAGCACTATTTTTAAGAGTGTGCCAGTTATATGATGAGCTGTAGATTTATTTTTACTGATCGTGGATTTGTTCTTGAATTCTGTTTTTGAATTTTCTACTTCTTTAGTTTCTTTTTTTATTATTGTAGTGGTTGTCCTCTGAAAATTTTCTTTTATTGGATTTATCAAATTTACCTTTACAAATAAAATTGGGCTCGTTTCTGAAGCGCTTGCCGTTTGAGGATATTCAGGTGTTTGTATTTCTGTAGATTCAACAATTAAACTTTCAGTTTTATTTTGATGTTTTTTCGTTAATGCATTTTCATTGGCACTGTGCCCAAACTTCGTGTAACGCTGCGTCATAAATGAATTGTCTTTACAACTGCACAAAATGATCAATGCTATTATTGGTAAGTAGATAATCTTTTTCATTTTATTTCTTTTAAAAATGAACTTTCAAAACCTATGCCAATGGGTAGAAATAAAAAAGCCACAGATTTCGCAGATACCACAGAAGAATAATCTGTGAAAATCAGTGCAATCTGTGGCTAAAATGATGTAAGGTTAGAATTCGCAGTTTTTTGGCGTACGTGGAAAAGGAATAACATCACGGATATTAGTCATGCCCGTAACGAATAAAACCAAGCGTTCAAAACCAAGTCCAAATCCGGCGTGTGGACAAGAACCAAACCGTCTTGTATCCAAATACCACGATAATTCTTCTAACGGAATACCAATTTCATTCATCCTGTTCTCTAATTTTTCAAGGCGCTCTTCACGCTGGCTTCCGCCAACGATCTCACCAATACCAGGAAATAAAATATCCATAGCGGCCACAGTTTTTCCGTCATCGTTCTGGCGCATGTAAAATGATTTGATCTCTTTTGGATAATCTATTAATATAACAGGCTTTTTAAAATGTTTTTCTACCAAATAACGTTCATGTTCGCTTTGTAAATCAACGCCCCATTTATCAATAAGGTATTGAAACTTCTTTTTCTTATTATGGTTACTTTCTCTTAAGATCTCAATAGCTTGCGTGTAAGTAACACGTTCGAATTTATTATCTAAACAGAATTGCAACTTATCTAATAAAGATAATTCACTGCGTTCGTTTGTTGGTTTTTGTTTTTCTTCTTCTTCCAAACGTTGTGATAAAAACTGAATGTCTTCTAAATTATTATCCAGTGCATGTTTAATAACATATTGCAGCATTTCTTCTGCAAGGTCCATGTTATCTTTTAATTCGTAAAAAGCCATCTCAGGCTCTATCATCCAAAACTCAGCTAAGTGACGCGCTGTATTACTATTTTCCGCTCTAAAGGTTGGGCCAAAAGTATAAATATCGCTAAAAGCCATTGCAGCTAATTCACCTTCCAATTGACCAGAAACAGTAAGGTTAACAGCTTTACCAAAAAAATCCTGCTTGTAATCAATAGCGCCGTTCTCATCTTTTGGAGGATTTGCAATATCAAAATTAGTTACATGAAACATCTCTCCTGCTCCCTCAGCATCGCTGGAAGTAAGAATAGGGGTATGCATATATAAAAATCCTTTTTCGTTAAAGAACTTATGTACTGCAAATGCTAAACTGTTACGCACACGAAATACGGCACCAAACGTATTTGTACGAAAACGTAAATGAGCTATCTCACGCAGAAATTCGAGACTATGTTTTTTTGGTTGAAGTGGAAATTTTTCCGCATCACTATCTCCAATAATTTCAACCGAAATAGCTTTTACTTCAACCGTTTGTCCTTTACCTAAAGAGGCAATTAAAGTGCCAGTAATACCAACAGCAGCACCGGTTGTAATACGTTTTAAAATATCTTCGGCTGTATTTGTAAAATCCACTACTACCTGTAAATTATTATTAGTTGAGCCATCGTTTAATGCGATGAAAGAATTGTTTCTGAATGTACGCACCCAACCTTTAACCGTAATGGTTTGGCCAGTGGGTGTAGTTTTTAAGATGTCTTTAATTCTAATTCTTGTGCTCATACTTTTATTTTAAGTGTACAAAGATAATAATCTGTTTAAATATTTATCTGGTATTTAAATTGCATACATTAAAATAAATTAAAATATGAAATGGTTAGGCAGGCGTGAAAGCGGAAATGTAGAAGATAGAAGAGGTTTTGGTGGAGGCGGAATGGTTGTTGGAGGCGGTATTGGCGTAACCATTCTTTATTTATTATTCAATTTTATATTTGGTGGTGACGCGGTAAATGTTTCGCAACCTGTTAATGACTCTTCTCAAACTACTCAAAACGGGGTTAGCGCCACCAATAATACCAATGAAGATGAAATGGCACATTTTGCATCTGTAGTACTTGCCGATAATGAAGATGTGTGGAATAAGATCTTTGCCGATAACGGATCAACTTATTCTGAACCAACAATGGTATTATTTAACAGTCAAACGCAATCGGCCTGCGGTTATGCCAGCTCAGCCACTGGGCCGTTTTATTGTCCAGGTGATCAAAAATTATATTTAGATCTTGATTTTTTCAATGAACTTAAAGCACGTTTTGGTGCCAGTGGTGATTTTGCAAACGCTTATGTGATCGCACACGAAGTTGGCCATCATGTACAATATTTAATGGGTACTACAGAAAAAGTAGACCGTGCGCAACAGAATTCATCTAAAACAGAGGCTAACAAACTTTCAGTAGCCCTTGAGTTGCAGGCAGATTTTTATGCCGGCGTTTGGGCCCATTACGACCAGGAAATGAAAAATGTGATAGAGGCCGGTGATATTGACGAGGCATTAAATGCAGCCAATGCTATTGGAGATGACCGCTTACAAAAAATGAGTACTGGTACTATTGCGCCGGATGCTTTTACACATGGCACTTCCGAACAACGCATGCATTGGTTTAAATTGGGATATACCAGCGGCGATATCTCAAAAGGAAATACGTTTGATAAACTAAAGTAATTCTTCTTTAATTTTTAAATATTCCTTCTCTCCTATTTCTTCCGCCATTTCAGAATAATTAAAAATAAGGTCGTGAATAAACATTTTTTCCGGGTATAGTTCTGCTTTAATTTGTTTTATTATTATTTTGCTGCTGATGATCTGAATTTCTTCAAACAGATCAGGCTGTATAATTTTAAAATAACTCTTATTATTTTTATACTTACGGTAAACCGGAAAGTTTATATCTTTAAAATCCATGGCTAAGCCCTTTTTAAAATTAGTAGCAGAATATGTGTTCGAAAATTACAAAGATAATTTAGAACAACTGTGTATTATTTTGCCAAATAAAAGGGGCGCGCTTTTTTTAAAGAATTATTTAGCCCAAACTTACGGCAAAACCATTTGGCTACCAACCATTATTAGTGCTGAAGAATTAATAACCGAATTAAGCGGATTAAAAACGCTGGAAGAAATAGACCTAATCTGTTATTTATATGATAGCTATAAAATTTGTTATGGTGCCGAAGCTGAGAATTTTGACAGTTTTGCTAAATGGGGGCAATTAATTTTACAGGATTTTAATGAGATCGATCGTTATTTAGCAGACTCCGAACAATTGTATGAAAACCTTAAAGACATTAAAGTACTTGAGAACTGGAGTCTTGGTGCAGAAACATTAAGCGAGTATCAAACCAACTATTTAAAATTTATGAATAGTTTAGGAGCGATCTATAAACATTTTAGCCACTTTTTAGCGTCAAAAAGTTGGGCTTACCAGGGATTAGCTTA